>CAZFOF010000033.1:0-14220 GCA_964520265.1 uncultured Halobacteriales archaeon
GACGTGGACGGACAGATGACCGAACCGTCACCCGGCTGGCCGACGCCCGGTGTCTCCGGGTCGTCGTGACGTCGACGACACCCCCGAAGTGAACTGATATGTGTCCCGGGCCGCAACGAGGGAGTATGCTTAGAGGCGAGTTCGAGACGGCTGGCGAACTGGAACCCGACACGTTGCGCCGGGCCTACGACGAGGTGCTGGCGGCGACAATCGAATCCGTCGGTGTCGAAGCGGTGTCGACACAGACAGACCTATCTCGTTCGACACTCGACGCTCTCTGCGACGGGGAGTCTCCCGACCTCTCGCTTTCGGACGCTGCGGCCATTCTCGCACTCGATGAGTCCCGGCCGGACGCAGCGACCATCGAGGCAGAAGCACGCGATATTCTCCTGATGGGAATGACGACGGCCGTCCTCGACGTCGAAGCACTGGCATCGGAGATCGACGGCGAACTCGAACCGAAGCCGATTCAGCAGAAAATCGAAGGCCGGCTTCCGATGTCACTCGACGAGTACGCACTCATTCACTCGGCAATCGAGGCCCGCACCCGGTAACCATGCGCGTCGCAATTCTTGGCTGTGGCTATGTCGGACTGGAACTGGGCCGGCAACTCAACGCAGCCCACGACGTCGTCGGGGTTCGCCGCTCCGATACGGGTCTTGCGGCAATCGAAGACGCCGGCTTCGAAGCGGTCGAGGCAGACCTGACCGCACCGGAGACACTCTCGGCAGTGCCCGATGTCGACGTGGTCGTCTTCGCCGCAAGTTCCGGTGGCCGTGGGGCCGAAGCCGCACGGGAAATCTACGTCGAGGCACAGCGGGCGGCACTCGACCACTTCGGGAGTCGCGACCAGCCCCCATCGCGATACTGCTATACCTCCAGTACGGGCGTCTACGGCGACCACGACTGCGAGTGGGTCGACGAGGAGACGCCACTCGACCCACAGACCGACAAGACGGCAGTCCTCGCAGAGGCAGAAGCGGTCGCACTCGAACGGGCAGCCGACAACGGCATCACGGGTACCGTCGCCCGGTTCGGAGGACTATATGGCCCCGACCGCTATCGGCTCCAGCGGTACATCGAGGGGCCCGTGACCGAGGGGTATCTCAACATGGTACACCGCGATGATGCAGCGGGGGCGGTTCGCCATCTGGTGACCGAGTCTCACGCCGGCGGCGAGGTGGTTCTCGTCGTCGACGACGAACCAGTCGACAAGTGGGAGTTTGCAGACTGGCTCGCAGACAGGTGTGGGGTCGACAGCCCGCCCAAACAGACGACCGAGCAGCGTCTGGCGGACGACGACCTCTCCGAGACTGCCCGCCGGCGCATCGAGACGAGCAAGCGGTGTTCGAACGACCGTCTCCGAGAACTTGGATACGAGTTTGCGTATCCGACGTTCAGAGACGGCTACGAGGCTGCCATCGACGCGTATCTGGACAAAACCGACAGTTAACTCTCCCTCTGGCACAATTCTTGCTGCTGAACAACGAGGGGAACGTATTTTTATCCCGATACCGACACCTACGAGTATGTATCGAGCCGGCGCTGTCGCCGTGGCTCTCCAAGTCGACGGTATCACGTCGGCTGTTAGCGACAACTTACTGCTTGTGGCCGCCGTTGCCGGCCTTCTCGTGTTGCTCCTCGTTGCAGTTGGTCTCAGGCGGATACTCCGCTCTGATGGCCAGCGGTTTGCCACGGTCATCGGCAACCAGGATAGCGTCGCGGTGCTGATGCACCCCAACCCAGACCCCGACGCGATGTCTGCGGCACTCGCGGTCAAGGCAATCGCTGACCACGTCGACACCGAGGCTACACTGCACTACCCAGGAGAGATACGCCACCAGGAGAATCGTGCCTTCGAGACCGTTTTGAACCTCGATTTTGACGCTATTGAATCCGTCGACGAGCTACCAGACTCGCCTGTTGTCCTGGTCGACCACAACGAACCCCGCGATTTCCCGGGCGCTGAGTCTATCGACCCGCTGGCCGTTGTCGACCACCACCCGGGCAATGGTGCGGGAACTGTCTTCACCGATGTCCGACCGGAGTACGGCGCGTGTGCGAGTATCTTTGCGCAGTACTTCGAGGAGATGGAGTGGGAGACGGTCACCCCCGAGACGGTCGAGACGCTGGACGACCGCGACGGCGTCATCGACCCCGAGGTGGCGACGGGCCTGCTCTATGGCATCCAGTCCGACACCAAATCACTGACCAAGGGCTGCTCGCCCGCGGAGTTCGAGGCGTCTGCGTTTCTGTACCCTGGCATCGACGAGGACAGTCTCGACCGTATCGCCAATCCCGAAGTCGACGCAGAGGTACTGGACATCAAGGCGACAGCCATCACCCAGCGAACCGTCGACAAGGCATTCGCCGTCAGCGATGTCGGCACCGTCTCGAACGTCGATGCGATTCCACAGGCTGCCGACGAGTTGCTCTGTCTCGAAGGCGTCACGGCAGTCGTCGTCTTCGGCGACAAAGACGGTACGATTCACCTCTCCGGGCGCTCTCGCGACGACCGTGTCCACATGGGGAAAGCACTCGGTGCGGTCGTCGAGGACGTGCCGATGGCCGGTGCTGGCGGCCACGCACGGATGGGCGGCGGAAAACTCTCCATCGAGCACATGGAGGGACTGGGGCCCAGCAAGGGACTCTCCCGGAGTCAGTTCGAATCTCGCCTCTTCGAGGCCATGGCCGGCGAACTCTGACTGTGTCTGTGTGGCGTTTTTATCCACCCGGCTCCAATCCTGCGTATGGCAACACAAGCGGCAACATGGGACTACCGCGACCGCTTCAGCGACACCTTCGCACGGACGTACTTCCGTGCCTTCGGTGACTGTGTCGTCTCCAGCATCGGTATCGGCACCTACCTCGGCGAGACGACCGACGCGGCAGACGACCAGTACCACGACGCCATCGTCGAAGCAATCGACTCCGGCATCAACGTGGTCGATACGGCAATCAACTACCGCTGTCAGCGCAGCGAACGGGTCGTCGGTACGGCGCTCGCCGATGCCGATACCGAGCGTTCGGCTGTCATGGTGGCGACGAAAGGTGGGTTCGTCCCCTTCGACGGCGAACAGCCAGCGAACCCGGGACAGTACGTCCGCGAGGAGTACGTCGAGACTGGCCTGGTCGACAGGTCGGAACTGGTTCGTGGACACCACTGCATCGCCCCGGCGTTCATCGACGACCAACTCGACCGGTCGCTGTCGAATCTCGACCTCGAAACAATCGACCTCTACTACGTCCACAACCCGGAGACACAACTCGAAGACAGGAGCACGGACGAGGTCTACGATACGCTCGAAGCCACGTTTACGCGACTCGAAAAGCGGGCGGCAGACGGCGATATCCGTCACTACGGCGTGGCGACGTGGGATGCACTCCGTGTCCAGGCCGACGAGAGCCAGTTTCTGTCCCTGCCGGAAATCGTCGAGCGCGCGCGGTCGGCCGCCGACGCAGCGGGCAACGCAGCAACCCATCTCCGGGCGATACAGCTCCCCTTCAATATCTACATGGCAGACGCGTTCACCGTCGCCGCACACGAGACTCCGGAGGGCGCAAAAAGCGCGCTGTGGTTCGCCAACGACGCCGGACTGGACGTGTTCACGAGTGCGAGCATCATGCAGGGTCGACTGGCAAAGGAGATGCCGGGCGAAGTCGCGGAAAAACTCGACGGCGAGACCACCGCACAGCGGGCACTCAACTTCGCACGGAGCGGCCCTGGTGTCACGTCCTCGCTCGTCGGGATGGCCTCGCCAGAGCACGTCTCGGAGAACGTCGCTGCCGGGACGTACGAACCCTTGGGCGCGACGGCCTTCGACGCGGTGTTCGAGTGACTAGCCGACCTGTTGCCACTCTGTCTCACAGTTCGGACACGTCCTGAGCTTTCCGACGACCTCCGGGTCGTTCTGGGTCGTCAGTTCCTCGCCACAGGAAGCACAGACCAGTCGCTCGTACGTATCTTTCTCCAGGTCTCCGGCTCTGAGCCCCTGCCTGATTGAATCCATACGCTGAAGTATGTTACCAGCTCTCAAAAGCCCCGCGACAGCGACCGCTGAGTTTTTCGCCACTCGACCCAACGTACACGCGATGGAGTACGTCCAGGAGCGTGTCACGACGCTGCACGACTTCGACGGTGCGACTCCCGACGCACCGACTGCACAGGCGACTGTCGTCGTGCCGATGACCGAGCGTGACCACGCGAGTCTCGCGGCCGAACGCGTCTTCTCAGAACTGCAACGAGTCGACCCCGAACGCGTCATCATCGCGCTCCGCGCGACGGAACCCCACGTCGGCGAGGTACTCTCCTGGGTTGAGACATTCGACCTGACTACGGAGGTGCTGTGGTGCTCTGCACCCCGTCTGGAGCGGCATCTCCACGAACGGGGACTCGACGGCGAGACCGGCAAAGGCAGGGACGTCTGGCTTGCGCTCGGCCTCGCTGCAGACTCCGAGTACGTCGTCTGTCACGACGCGGATACGAAAAGCTACACTGCTGCCCACGTCACCAAACTCCTCTATCCGCTTGCGACCGGTCACGAGTTCTCGAAGGGGTACTACGCTCGCGTGGAGAACGACCGCCTCTACGGTCGGCTCTTCCGGCTGTTTTACACCCCACTCGTCCGCGCGCTCGATGCTGCTCACGACGACCCGGTCGTCGACTATCTCGACGCCTTCCGGTACGGACTCGCTGGTGAGTTTGCCGCCACCGGTGACCTCGTCGAACGACTGCGCGTCCAGCGCGGGTGGGGACTCGAAGTCGGCACGCTCGGTGACGCCTACCAACACGCCGGCTTCGACGCGTCGGCACAGGTCGACCTCGGCCTGCACGAACACGACCACCGCTCCGTCGGCGGGCCATCGGGACTCGGCGATATGTGCCGGGAGGTCGGGGTTGCACTCTTCCGGGTGCTCGAAGACGCCGGGGTCAGCCCGGAGTATGCGACACTCTCTCGCCGATATCGCGACCAGGCCCACCGACTTGTCGACCAGTACGCGACGGATGCGGGTTTCAACGGACTGGAATACGATGCGGCCGCCGAGCGCGAACAGGTCGCTACCTACGCCGGGGCTGTCGAGGAACCCGGTGAGGACAGACGCCTCCCCGCCTGGCGGGAGACCACACTCGAACCGGATGCAGTTCGTTCGCTTTCGGCGGCCGCTATCGAGGAGGCGGCGGGGCGGTGATCGACCGGCCAGTCGGCACGCTAAAGACGGCGGCACACGGCTGTCCGCTATGGACGTAAGCGCCGACGAACTCGCCGGTGTGGTCGACCTCTTCGGTGCGTTGACGAGCGACGAACTCCGAGAGGCACTCACCGAACTCGCCTTCAAACAGGGCGAGGACTGTGACCCATCGGTGTTCGACGACGACATCGAGCACGCGCTGGCGACCTACCACCTGGTCGATATCGATGCCGCGGAGACGGCGCTGTCGGTCGAGGGGACGGTGTTGGTCGCCGGTCCCGTCGCCTTCCCGGAACTTCCGTCGGGCGCGACGGACTTGCCACACATTCTCGACATCGAGCAACGAACCGTCGACCGCGAGACGGCAGCAGTCGCCGCCCAGCGCGGCTTCGAGCAGGCCGCTGCGACTGCAATCGACGAGGACGACACAGACAGAATTGCTGCGCTCCTCGACGCCAGTTACGAACTGGAGGCCTGGGGCACGGTCGACCTCGACGACGCGCGGGCGCTGCTCGACGACGCCAGAAGCGACGAGTGAGACTGTAGCAGTGTGGCGACGTCCGCAAACCCCCATGCCGGGAACCGACAGTATAACAATCTCCAGTCCGTCTCTCAGGGTATGGACTTGGAGGGGGTTCGCCGTCACGAGCCAACGGTGGTGACCGACCAGGAGCGTGCCGCGGCGGTCATCGTCCCGGTCGTCGCTCGCCAGAACGACCCCTCTTTGCTGTTCACGAAACGGGCCGACCACCTCTCCGACCATCCGGGACAGATGAGTTTCCCCGGCGGCGGCTGCGAACCCGAAGACGACGACCGGCGCGAGACCGCACTCAGAGAGGCCAACGAGGAAATCGGTCTCCGGCGAGAAGAGGTCTCGTTCACCGGTCGTCTCGACGACATCAGAACAGTCACCCGCTACTCAGTGCGTCCGTTCGTCGCACGGATTCCAGACCGCGAGTACGAACCCAGTGACCAGGAAGTTGCAGAGATTGCCATCCTCTCGATTGCCGACCTCTGTGACCTCTCGAACTACGAGAGCGAGCGCCGCGACCACCCCTACTACGGCGAGATTCGACTGCACTTTTTCTACGTCGACGGTTACACTGTCTGGGGTGCAACAGCTCGGATGCTCGTGCAGTTTCTCGAACTTGCCACGGACTGGGAGATGCCCCCGGAGGTCGACCGGACTGTCGACTCAGACGCCGACTTCCCTGTGTGAACAGTGACTCTCATGTGTGTTCGGATTCGAGGTCGAATTCCTCGTCGAGTGGGTCTTGCAACTCGCCCGTGATCTCTTCGAAGGCGTCGGTCGCCGTGACGAGACCGACGACACGCCCATCCGCGATGACGAGTGCTAGCTCCTGGCTTTCTGTCTGGAACTGGTCGATGAGGTCGCTGACTGCGGTGTCGGGGCTGACGGTCATCGGCGGCTCTGCGATGGTTTCGAGGTCAGGGTCGGTTTCGTCCTCTACGTGACGGAGCAGGGCAGGTGCGTAGATAATGCCCTCGAAGGAGTCAAGTTCGTCGCCAACGAGAGGGAACCGCGCGTGTGGCGACGATTCGATGCGCTCGATGTTTGTCTGCCAGTTCTCGGTCGTCGACAGCGCGGTAATCTCTTCGCGTCCAACCATAATCTCGTCGACGGTTCGGTCGCCGATAGTGAGGGCGTTGAGTATCTCCTCGCGGCGCTCGTCCGGGAGTTTCGCATGAGAGAGCGTTTCGCTCATCGCCTGCCTGAGTTCTGCCCGGGACTCGAAGGTCTCCACCTCTGTCTCCAGCCATGCACCGCTCATCTCCACACCGAACAGGCCAAGCGTCCACTTTGCAACCCCGTCACCGATTTTAATCAGCGGGGAGATGAGCCACGCGAACCAGTACAGCGGTGTTGCCCCGTACCGACAGACGAACTTGGTTCGCTCCACGCCGAGATACGTTGGCGTCTGCTCGCCGTGCGTGAGGTGGACGAGATTGATGATACCGAAGGCGATGAGGCCACCCGCACCGACAGAGGCGAGAACACCGCTCTCGAACAGTGGCTCGAACAGCGCTGCCAGTGCGGGTTCGGTGACGATACCGACGGCGATACTGGACGCAGTAATCCCGACCTGACAGCTGGTCAGGTATATCTCCAGGTCGTCGGTCATCTCCCACGCACGGCGAAGTCCCGGCTCGTCGAACTCGGCTTCGGAGTACTGTCGTGCTCGCGTCAGTGCGAACTCGATAGCCACGAAAAAGCCATTCGAGAGGATAAGCAGCACCCCTGCGAATAACCGGACAACCATCTCTCCGGTCTGTAGCGTCGCCGCCATGGTCAGAGCAGATTCTCCCAGGGTCGAAAAGCCACCGAACTCCCAAGCGACAGGATTTTGCGGCCGGATATCCCAGTAGCAACAACTCACATGAGCGCACTCGGTGGCGCGACACTCGCCGACGCTGGCTTCGATGCAGTCGCACTCAAGCCAGCGGAAGTCGACATCAGACGAGCGACGGCGCTGTCGGTCGATACACTCACCATCGACTACGAGGGACGCGAGGACGTCCCCGACAGTGAGACGCTGGCGGAACTGGCCGCCGACCGTTCTGTCCGATTGACCGTGCCAGTGCGCGCCGACGGCTACGACCCTCGCGGTGACGATACGCTGTTGCGGTCGGTTCCGGACGCGGTCGGACTGGTCGCCGTCGCTGGCAACGAGGCATATCTCGACGAGACTGAGCGACGGCGTGCGGTCGCACCGCGACTCGGCGAGGTTGCAGACCGTGCCGACGACCCGTGGGTCGGCACCGAGGGCATCGAACGCATCGCGATGGCGGCCGGTGGCACGCAGTACGAACTCCTCTCCTCGTGGGCCGAACGTGACGTGCGCGCGCTGCGGGCCGCTGGCTTCGACGGTGGAATTGCTATCTATGCACCGGTCGTCTTGAGTGCCGAGGAGGATGCAATTCTGGACGCGGTGGGTGCTTACGCCGCCCGACGACCCGACGTTGCCGACGACCTCTCGTCCAGCGCGCCGACAGACAGCACCGCAACCGGGACTGCTCGGGAGACGCTTCTCGATGGCTGTCGCGAGTACGCCCTCGTCGGCAGTGTCGAGACGGTCGCCGACCGAATCGAGCGTCTGCGTACGCTCGGCGTCGACTACGTGGTGGGCTACCCGGCCCGTGGACTCGACGCAGTGCTGGACTGAGCGGCGATGTCCGACAGCGAGTCCCCCGCGTCTGTGGCCGTCGTCGGTGGCGGTGCTGTCGGCCTCGCGGCGGCGGTTGCACTCGCCGACCGAGGTGTCACTGTGACACTGTACGAACGCGACGAACTCGGCAGCGGTGCGACTGGCCAGGCGGCGGGGCTGTGTTACGACGCCTACGCCGACAGCATCGATGCGACGCTTGCGGCGCGCTCGCTGGAGGTGTTTCGTGACCTGGGCGTCCTCACGGAGCGGCCGTACGTCTGGGTGGCACACGAGGACGACGACCACGTCGCGGCAGCCATCCGAGAGCAAGTCGACCGAATGGCCGCTGCAGACAGAGATATTTCGCTCCATGCACCCGGAGAACTCGCCTCTCGATTTCCGGCCCTTGAGACCGCCCATCTCGCAGTCGGCGCTGTTGCCCACAACGCAGGATACGTCGACACGGACGCCTACGTCGCGGCGATGGCCCGGCAAGCGGCCGACCTGGGTGTGACGATTCGGACGGACACGACGGTTTCGCTCGCCGACGAAACCACCCTGACGACGCCGACGGGTCGCCACGAGGTCGATGCGACGCTTCTCGCTGCGGGCGCTCACACCGGTCGGCTGGCTGAGACAGTCGATCACACGCTCGCAATTGGACAGTACCGTGCACAAGTGCTCGTGACCGAGCGCGTCGACGGTTCTCCACCGCTGTTCTACGACGCCAGCGAGCGGTTTTATCTCCGCCCGTTCGGCGAGGGATTGCTCGTCGGTGACGGGACGGCAGCCTACGACGGCGACCCCGACGCTGTCGACCGGACGGCAGATTCGTCCTTTCTCGGGAATTCCCGTGACTGCGTCTCGATGGCAGTTGGCGTCACCCCGGACGTTGCTCGCTCGTGGGCGGGACTCTGTACGGCGACGCCAGACCGCGACCCGCTCGTAGGTCACTGCGGTGACGGGCTCTACGTCGCCACGGGCTGGCACGGCCACGGCTTCATGCGTGCACCAGCGACGGGAGAAGTGGTTGCCGCAGAGATACTCGGAACCGGCGGTCGCGAACAGTTCGACCCGACGCGGTTCGAGGGTGACGAACCCATCGAGCTACCTGCCGGTATCGTCGATTGAGGGTCGTGAGTCAGCTCGCAGTATCGTCCGACTCGTCGGAGTCGTCTGTTGCGTCTGCGTCCTCAGTCGACTCTTCCGAGTCCGCCTCATCCACTGACTCGGTGTCATCCGTCGTCTCTGTTTCTTCTGCAGTCTCGACTTTCGGAATCTCTACCTGGAGCGTGCCGTTGTCCCGCAGCGTCGCGGAGGCACCGCTGGGGTCGACGCTCGCATCGTCCGGGAGTGTCACCTCGCCGTCCAGTGCCAGTCCGCGGCCGGGAAAGCGCATATCGTAGCCCTCGTGGAAATCACGGAAGCGGTCGAGGCGAACGGAGAGGGTGTGGTCTTCGAAGCGAACCTGTGCGTCCCCTGCTTCGACACCGGGGGCGTCGAAGACGACGAGGTAACTCTCGTCGTTTTCCAGCATGTCGGCGGGTAGCGGGCGCTGTTCCTGTGTGCGACCGACCGCGCGGCCGAACGATTCGACGACCGTATTGCTGATTGTCTCGCCGAGTTCACGAATCATAGCTCCACCTCCTCGAGTGCCTCGGCGCTGTCACAGTACGGGCAGGAGAAATCCGCGACGGTCACGTCGTCGGGCATATCGTAGGTGTAGTGCATCTCGAACATATCGAGTTCGCAGGTGTCGTCGGTACAGACGACTTCGAGCGTGGCCGGCATATCCACACATAAGGCAGGGGACGTAATCAATGCCCCGCTGTCGGAGTCAGGCGTCGGCGAGCTGGATGCCACGCGCAACGATGTACAGCAACACGATTGCAGTGCCGACGGCCAGGATGAACTGGGCGATGAGCGTAAACACCAATCCCAGACTCGAGTCTCCGAAGAGGAGAAACACCAGCAAGAACGGAACCAGTGCCGCGCTGACGACAAGCGCGATGAGGCCGACGAGGGGATAGGCTTCCTCCAGAATCTGACTGTTGTCGAGTGCACCTGTCTCGGGGTCGATGAACGGCGGGGTGGACGGCATCGGATAAAATCGCTCACACTGCTTGATGAACCTTCTGTTAAGGGACTCACGGACGAAAAATCGGCGACTCGGCTGAATTTTATTCTGGTTTCGAGGCTATGCCTCTCGACCGGTATGCGGTCAGACACGGTTTTACGCCTCGAAGCGGTACACAGGTCTATGACCGACCCCGCTTCGCTTGACGTGACCATCGTCGACGGCTACGTCGACGAACCGGCACACTTCGGGGTTCCGCCGTACATCTCGACGTATCCGCGCTACGTCGCCGGCGCACTCGTCGACGCTGGCGTTCCCCGCGAACAGATCACCTACCACACCATCGATGCCCTGCGCGACGAGCGGAACCACTGGCAGGACGTAGATACCGCCGACCTCATGGTCTACGTCGGCGGTATGACCGTCCCGGGCAAATACGTCGGCGGAACACCCGCCGAACCCGACGAGGTGCGCGAACTCGCCTGGACGGCCGAGGGAACGACGCTGATGGGCGGTCCCGTCCGCTTCGGCGTCGGCGATGCGAACGAGGGCGCGACCGAGACAGAACGCGACGACCTCGATTTCGACTTCGTGGCCAAAGGCGACGTGGAGGCGGCGGTGTACGACCTCGTCCACGGCGGCATGGAGGGCTTTGGCAACCGGATGCGCGACAACGAGGAAATCACGCGGTGGGCACAGCAGGGCGCGTTCGTCATCGAACAGCACCCGAACCACCCCGAGTATCTCATCTGTGAGATGGAAACGTCTAGTGGCTGTCCCTACCGCTGCTCGTTCTGTACGGAACCGCTCTACGGTGCCGACCCGAGTTTCCGTGCACCCGATTCCGTCGTCGGTGAAGTCGATGCTCTCTCAAATCACGGTGCACAACACTTCCGTCTGGGCAGACAGGCCGACATTCTCGCCTACGGTGGCGACGGCGAAGCCCCGAATCCCGAGGCGTTGCGCGACCTCTACAGTGGTATCCGCGAGGTGGCTCCGAATCTGGAGACGCTGCACCTCGACAATATGAACCCCATCACCATCGTCAAGTGGCCCAAAAAATCACGCGAGGGCATCCGCATCATCGCGGAACACAACACGTCAGGCGACACCGCTGCCTTCGGTCTCGAATCGGCCGACCCGCTCATCCAGGAGGAGAACAACCTCAACGTCTCCGCCGAGGAGTGTCTCCGTGCCGTGCGTATCGTCAACGAAGAGGGCGGCTGGCGACCGGGGGGCGACCCCGAGACGGCACCGAACTACGGGAAGTCAGCAGCGAACCGCCTGCCGAAACTGTTGCCGGGCATCAATCTCGTCCACGGACTGAAAGGCGAGCGCGCGGAGACCTTCGAGCACAATCGTCAGTTCCTGCGGGATGTCTACGACGAGGGACTGATGCTCCGGCGAGTCAACATCCGTCAGGTCATGGCCTTCGAGGGAACCGAGATGGCAGAAACCGGCGCGCAAATCGCCCACGACCACAAAAAGCAGTTCAAGCAGTACAAACGCGAGGTGCGCGAGGAAATCGACAATCCGATGCTCCAGCGACTCGCGCCGCCGGGCACCGTTCTGGAGGATGTCCATCTCGAATACCACCAGGACGGGAAAACGTTCGGTCGGCAACTCGGCACCTATCCGTTGCTCGTCGGCATCCCGGGCGAGCGAGAACTCGAGACAGTGCTGGACATTGCCGTGACCGACCACGGCTATCGGTCGGTGACGGGTGTCCCCTATCCGCTGGACGTCAATAGCGCGTCGATGTCGGAACTCGCGGCGATTCCCGGCCTCGGCAAACAGCGCGCTGGCAACATCGTCGTCGACCGGCCCTTCGAGTCGGTGCCGGACATCGACGGTCTCGGAAACTTCGTGACGGTCGACCGGACAGGCTCTGCGGATTGACCTCGCGGTTTCAGAAGGTACTTACTCGGGGATTGCCCACACTGCCAGTATGGGTCGTCACACAGAGGTGAGTGTCGTCCTCCCGGCGTACAACGAAGAGGCGACACTCGCGGAGACGGTGACGGTGACACTGGAGACGCTCGGGGAGTTCCTTCCCGACGGCTCCTACGAGGTTATCGTCGCCGAAGACGGCTGTGACGACCGCACACCGGAGATTGCTGACGAACTTGCTGCCGAGTACGAGGCTGTGTCACACATCCACTCGGAGCAACGACTCGGCCGTGGCGGCGCACTGGAGTTTGCGTTCCGCGAGGCTGCCGGGGAGACGCTCGTCTACTTCGATACCGACCTCGCGACGGATATGTCCCACCTCGAAGAACTGGTCGAGAGTATCCGCACGGAGGGATACGACGTGGCAACTGGCTCGCGGTGGATGCCGGGGAGAGAGGCCGACCGGCCAGCAAAACGCGGCATTCCGAGTCGGGGGTACAACACGCTCGTTCGCACGTTCCTGCGGTCGAATCTCAACGACCACCAGTGTGGCTTCAAGGCCTTCGACCGCGAGGCACTGTTTGCGTTGCTGGAGGACGTCGGAGACGAGCACTGGTTCTGGGACACGGAGGTACTCGTCCGTGCACAGCGGTCGGGGTATCGCGTCAAGGAGTTCCCGGTCGACTGGCAACCAAAAGGAGATTCGAAGGTCGATATCGTTCGCGACGTCTTCGGGATGGGCGGCCAGATTCTGCGGACGTGGTGGCAACTCTCGATTAGCCCGCGCATCACGCGGCGGGTGAGTCTCGGCGCTGGCACTCTGCTGGTCGTCGTCGCACTCGCACTGATGACGCTGTATCTCGACCCCTCGTCGGTGCTCGACGCCATCGCGGGTGCAGACCCGGCCATCGTCGCGCTCTCTGGCGTCGTCTATCTGGTCTCGTGGCCGCTGCGGGGCATTCGCTATCAGAACATCCTCGCGCGACTCGACCACCCGAGTGATTCGACGTTCCTGACTGGCGCGATTTTCATCAGTCAGACCGGGAACCTCGTCTTTCCCGCACGGGCCGGTGACGCCGTCAGAGCCTACGTGGTGAAGGCACGCCGCGGCATTCCCTACCCGACTGGGTTTGCCTCACTCGCCGTCGAACGCGTCTTCGATTTGCTCGCTATCACCGTCCTGGCGGGAACCGTCCTCGTCGGCCTCGTCGCCACGGGCGGAACAGACGACCTGGCGGCAGCCATCGCGGCGGACATCGGCACCGTCTCTATCGGTGAGAGCAGTGTCGACCCGGCGGCCGCCGCACGGACGGCAATCCGTGTCGCGGCGGGCGTCGGCGGTGTGGCTATCCTGGCCGTTGGGGTAATTCTCCTCAACGCCAGACGGGACGGAAATCTGATTCGGCGGGCAGTGCGGACGCTCAGTTCAGACTCCTACGCCGAGCACGTCGCCGGTATCATCGAGCAGTTCGTCGGTGATATCCAGACAGTCGTCGGCGACCGTGGGGGCTTCGTGGGTGTCGGCGGCGGCAGTCTACTCATCTGGACGTTCGACGTCGCGACGGCGCTGGTCATCTTCGCTGCCTTCGGCTTCGACGTCACGCTTTCGCTCGTCACGGTCGCCTTTTTCGCGGTCAGCGTCGGCAACCTCGCGAAGGTGTTGCCACTCTCTCCCGGTGGTATCGGCCTGTACGAGGGTGCGTTTACACTCATCGTCGTCGGACTGACGGCCGTCCCGGAACTCACCGCTGCGACCGCGCTCGCTATCTCCGTGGTCGACCACGCCGTGAAAAACGCTGTTACCGTCGTCGGCGGCATCGTCTCGATGGCGTGGCTGAACGTCTCCTTGACGACGGCCGTCGACGAGACGAGCGACGTCGAACCCGAACCCCAGAA
>CAZFOF010000034.1:0-4240 GCA_964520265.1 uncultured Halobacteriales archaeon
TTGGCTATAACTTCGTGAACGATTTTGGCACCCCGTTGTGCCAAATCTGTTCACGGACGTATAGCCGGGAGTATCAGTACCCATCGGCCGTCGGACTGTAATCGAGGATGTCGACGGCACCCAGCGTGAGCGCATCAGGTTCGAAATCGCCTTTGGGCGGGTGATAGCCGGCGGCTTCGAGTGTCGCGGCGATGACTGCCTGATTTTCGGCGCGAACGCCCATCGTCTCGGCGACCGAGTCGACTGTGTGGTGCTGGCAGTAGACGCCTTCCATCTCCCAGCTGTGGTCTTCGTAACACGACAGCGGAACCGTCACCCGGTCGCCAGACGACAAGACGTTGCCATCACAGGCCCGACAGCCGACGGTTCCCGTCTCGAAGTCCTGTTTCACAGAGAGGCTCTCGACGACGCGTCCGGTGAATAGCCCGACCAGTTCCGTCTCCGACAGCGAGTGTGACATTGGCAAGAGTAAGGACTCCAGGTGGTTATGCGTATCACCCAGCGGGTGTGCAACGACCGTCGTTCACGAAACGTGGCGAGACGGAATCTGACCGCCGCGGTCGTTTCGTTTCTGCGTATACAGGACTGCGACGACGACGGCACCGATGATGGGCGGAATGAATATCCCGACGAAGAAGCCAACGGCCCACATATCTGCTGTTTGCATTCCTCGTTTTCGACCGTCGAGATAAATCCAGAGGGCACCGAGGATTCCGATGAGGACGGCGAGTTGGGCGCTAATCTGTATGCCAACCATGGCTGTTCGTGGACGAACAGTCAATAAGTATCTTCTGGAGTCGGCGGCTGACCCCTCTACCGCTGTTACAGCGAATCCAGCGTGTCGGCAACGTCGTCCCAGTGGCTGCCTTTCCAGAAGTGCTGGCCGCAGTCGACACACCGCCAGACGGCGACGGCGGGTGGGTCGGGTGCGTACTCCGGTGTCGGCTCGTCCGGTCCGACGCGTTCGACAGGGCTGTTACAGATGCTACACCGGTGGGGTTCCGCAGCCAGCGCCAGTTCGAATCCGGCATCCGCGAGTTCCCGCAGTTGACCGTCGACCATCTGCTCGGTGAGCAATACGGCACTGTCGGCACGTGCTGCCAACCCACGGTTGCGCGTGAGCAACAGTCGGTCAGACTCGTCCAGCCAGTCGAGAATCGCGTCGTCGGCTTCGACGCCGTCATCCAGCGTGTACGCGGCGTCGTAGCCACACATCCGGAGATAGGTCGCCAGTTTCCCCAGCATCGTATCGAGCAACAGTCGGTCTGCGGGTGGGGAAACCATCGGAGTCACGCGAGAAACGACCGGATGTCATCTGGCGACCAGGTGTTGAGCACGTCGTCTGCCTCGGCCCAGCCCCGGCGGGCGGTGTGAACGCCATAGCGCATGAGGGCGTAGCTCGCCGTGCGATGGGCGTCGGTGTCGACGACGATGGTCGCGCCCTGTTCGACGGCCGTCTTGACGGCGCGTCCGTCCAGGTCGAGTCGGTTCGGGTTGGCGTTTACCTCCAGTGCGGTGTCGTGGTCGGCCGCAACAGTCGCCAGCCGTTCGATATCTACCTCCAGTCCCGCGCGCTCGTTGAGCAGCCGTCCAGTCGGATGCCCGATTGCGGCCACCTCCGGGTGTTCGGCGGCGGCGACGAGTCGGTCTGTGCCGTCGCCGTCGAGTCCGGCGTGAGGCGAGGCAACCACGAAATCGAGGTCTGCGAGCAGGTCAGCAGCCACGGACAGAGAGCCGTCGCCGGCGATGTTGGCCTCGACGCCGGTGAACACCTCGATGTCGGCGTCGTCGGCCACCTCACGGATTTCGGGCAGTTGCTCGCGGAGTTCGTCGTCGGGGACACCTACGCCGCCGACCATTCCCGGCCCGGTCGCGTGGTCGGTAATCGCCACGTAGTCGTGTCCGTGGGCCGCCGCGCCGGCGACCATCTCGGCGACAGACTCCGTGCCGTCCGACCAGTCGGAGTGGACGTGGAGGTCACCGCGGATGTCGGCAACTTCGACGACAGAGGGAAGCGACCCGCTCGCTGCGGCGTCGATTTCGCCCCGGCCCTCACGGAGTTCCGGGGGAATCCAGGGCAACGCGAGGACGTCGTACATACTCCGTTCGGTGTCACCTGCAACGCGTTCGCCGACGCGCTGGCCGCTGTCGGGGTCGTCGACCGAGGATACGTCGAAAACGCCGTACTCGTTCATCTTCAGGTCGCGGTCGAGTGCGCGGTTGCGCAGTTCGACGTTGTGATCCCAGCTTCCCGTAAAGTACTGGAGTGCGCTGCCGAACTCACCGGGCGCGACGACGCGCAGGTCGACACGGACGCCACTGGCACGGACGCTGGCTTTGCCGGAACCGGCTTCGATGACCGAATCGACACCCTCCCAGTCGGTGAAGGCATCGACGACGGTCTGGGAGTCGTCGCTGGCTGCGAGAACGTCCACGTCGCCGACGGTCGGTTTCCACCGGCGAATCGACCCTGCGAGTTCACAGGCACTGACGGCATCGAGTCCCCGCAGGTAGTCACGAACATCTTCGCCGTTGGGAATCGCGGTGCCCAGAAGCGAGCGCTCGTGGGCCTGTCGCGCGAAGTCGATGCCGTCGAGGATGTTCTGTTCCGTCTTCGCTCCGAAGCCGGACACCTCCTGAATATCGCCGGCTTCGGCGGCCGCTTCCAGGTCGTCCAGCGTCTCGACGCCCAGTTCCTCGTAGAGGGTTCCGACCGTCTTGGGGCCGACCCCCTCGACAGCGGTCAACTCGGCCATGTCGACGGGGAGTTCCGCACGGAGGTCGTCGAGTTCCTCGATCGAGTCGGTTTCGGCGTACTCGACGATTTTCGAGGCGATGGCGTCGCCGACACGGTCTATCGTCGCGACGGCGTCTGCTCCATCTTCGGCGAGAACGAGCACCGAGTCTGGGTGGTCACGGACGTTTTCGGCCGCTCGTCGGTAGGCACGGGGCTTGTAGTCGACGCCCTGTGCTGCCAGAAGGTCGGCGAACTCTTCGAGTCTGTCTGCAACCTCGTCGTTGTCAGTCATCGTTCGTGGGTTATTTGCTGAGTCCGCGGTTGGAGGTGCCGTGGCTGGCACTGTCGCTATCCTGGCCCAGTGCTTTCCGGAGGAAGTTCATCCAGCGCTTGGTGTCTGCAGTCTCCTGTGCTTCGGCTTCGCCCTCGATGTCGACTGGCCCGAGTTGTTCGAGCGCCTCCAGCGCCCGGTCGATACCGATGACAGCCTCGACGAGTTCCTCACCTTCCTCGTAGGTGATATTTTCGTCCTCGATTCGTTGCTTTCGCTGGAGGCGTTCCCGACGGAGGTTCTTCTTCGCGCGCTCGACGCGTTCGCGCTCGCTGGCGGGAACAGTGTCACGCCGCTTGATTTCGAAAACGAACTCCTGGAGGTCGATTTCCTCACCCTGGACGGTGATTCGGTCGGGGATGTCTGCGCCGATGGTCGCCCCCTCGCGCTCGACGCGCTCCAGCAGTTGTTTGCGCTCGAACTCTCTCACACGCACATATACCGCCCTGACGTACTTCGCTCCTTCGCTCACACGTCGAAGACGACGTACGCACGCCACCCGTCGTCGGTCTCCGTCACTGCCATCTCGGAGTAGGTGACGGCTTTCAAATCCCGTGCAGTAACCTCCGACAGCGCCACACCTCGATAGGAACCGTCGAGCACCCAGTCAGCCCCCTCACGGGAGATGGTCGCCCGGTTGTCCACAGGGAGCACGGCGTGGACGTCACGCTCGTAGATGAGGTCGTCGAGGTAATCGAACAACAGTGCCTGTTGTCCCTCTGCGGTGACGGTAATCTCCCGGCGGTCGCCACCAGTGGGAACGTCCTCACACATCGCCGCGGCCATCCCGTCGGCGACTGCGGCGAACGTCTCGCCGAGGCTCTCGCCGGTCGCTTCGACGGCCACATCGGCGGTGTGTTCGCGCAGATGGAAGCTCACGGCAATCCACCGCCGGGAGAGTCGCCGGTGTCCGAAAGTGGCTCCGAGTCCACTATATCGTGGTCGTCGACTGCGACGCCACTGGAGACAATCGACTGGATGCCCTCTTCGACAGTCATGTCCACGTCGTAGACTCGGTCAGCAGAGACGTGGACGACGTAGCCGCCCATAATTGGATTGGGGGCCATCGGCATGAACAATGTGACCATCTCGCCGTGACCCGTCGCCTCCCGGACGGCATCGGGCGTCTGTGCGGTCAGAAACGCGAGCGTATACGAACCCTCGTCGGGATA
>CAZFOF010000034.1:4340-13958 GCA_964520265.1 uncultured Halobacteriales archaeon
GATAGAGCCGATGCCGGGAATCGAGGCCAGCAGTCGCTCGATACGACGTGCAAGTCCACCACCGCCGTACCGACTCTCTGCGGTCAGACCGACGAGCAGGATAGCGAGTGTGAGGATACCACCGGCGAGAACCTGGACGACGATTGCCGGCAGGTCGCTGCCGAGGTTGAATGCATCCTGCAGGACGACTGTCAGCGGATCGATCAGGTTCGAGATGAAATTATATGCGAAGACGAGGACGAGCACCGTCACGATAGAGGGGATGGTAATCGCGAGACCGGTGAAAAACGCCTGCCTGAGGTAGTTCCGAGCATCTTGTGTGGCTCTGCTCGAAGGCCGCGACATATCAGAACCTTCGAGAGGAAGCCGGAAAATATTGTGGCTCTGCACGGCTGTCGAGGGCGGTGGAATTATTATCGTCCTCCTTTTACCACCAAGGTAGTGAGTGTCAACGTCCAACGGCAGGTGGTGAGTCCGGGAAACGACGACTACGTTGGACTCGCCTGGCAGCTCAAAGAGGAAATCAGGCGTGAAGACGGCGTCCTCAGACAGCGCCGCCGCTTCTTCGAGAACGCCTACGAACGGTCGACGGTGTATCTCTACGTCGACCGGACGAGCGAGCGTCTGGTCGGCTTTGCTGCCGTCCGGCGCGACGGCTACGTCCTCTTTCTGGCTGTCGGCCCCGACTACCGCGGCCAACGTTTCGGAAAGCGACTCGTCGCACGCGTCGCCGAGGATTACGGCTCAGTGACCTGCCACGCCCGCACGACAAACGACGAGGCACTGCATTTCTACAAACATCTTGGCTTCGAGGTCAAGCGACGCATCGATTCCTATTACGAGGACGGTGGCGACGCCTACTACCTCAAACTCGGTGACGACGAGACGATTCGTGAGCGACTGGCGAAGTTCCTCGGTCGGTGACAGACGCGGCGACACAAACTCTTTTGCCGCACTCGGGCCAACGGGGAGGCGATGGAAGAGCGGACACTCGCATATCTCCGTGGCCGGTTCGGCGACCATTACCGCCGGAGTGGCCTCACACCACCGCCGGACGCCCACGAACGTGAGTGGGGGTACGTCCCCTGGACGGCAGGCCCCGGCGAGACCTACGTCCGCCACAAGTCACTGCTGGATCTGGGCGACCTCTCTGATTTCCTTGCGCGGGAACGCCCCCGGCACGTCTACTTCTCGGCCGGTCGCTACGAGAGCCCCAGCGCGTCGACGATGGGCGAGAAAAACTGGCAACGCTCAGACCTCATCTTCGATTTGGACGCCGACCACCTCCCGTCGGCAGAGCCAGACGACACCTACGGCGAGATGCTCGCCAAATGCAAGGATGCACTCTGTCGGTTGCTCGATTTCCTCGAATCCGACTTTGCCTTCGAGGAGTTGACCGTCGTCTTCTCCGGCGGTCGGGGGTATCACGTCCACGTCCGCGACGACGCCGTCCAGCCACTCGAACGCGACGCACGGCGAGAAATCGTGGACTACGTCAGGGGCATCGGTCTCGACCCCGAGGGACTCATCCGCACGGAGATGAGCGGCGGCGTCACACAGCGTGTCCTCCCGACCGAAGGTGGGTGGGGACGGCGCGTCCACCGTCGTCTGCTCTCATTCGTCGACGACATCGACGACCTCCCCGAGGAGGAGGCGCTGGGACGCTTGCAGGAACTGGATGGAATCGGTGAAGGCCGTGCACAGACGATATACGGCGCGATTCGAAAAAACCGGGAAGCAATCGAAGCGGGGAATCTGGAGGCAGGGGGCGTCGGCATCCGAACGCTCGTGGACTCGCTGGTTCCCGAGACAGTCGAGAGTCAGAACGCCCCCATCGACGAGCCAGTGTCGACGGACACCAACCGACTGATTCGACTGCCCGGAAGCATCCACGGCGGGAGCGGTCTGGCGGTGCAACGCATCGAGCGTGACGAAATCGATGCGTTCGACCCCCTGGTAGACGCTGTCCCGGAGACGTTCACCAGCCACGACATAACCGTCGAAGTGACAGACGGCGGCAGTGTCGAACTGAATGGCGATAGCTTTACACTGGAGGAGCGAGTGGTTACCGTTCCAGAGTACCTCGGCGTGTTCCTGATGTGTCGGGGCCGGGCCGAGAAGGGGGAGGAAGGATGAATCTCGACGAATTACAATCAGTGCGCGACCGTGAGCGGCAGACCGACAAGCCCCAGCAACTGCGCGAGACGTTTTACCAGGACGCGGGCGAGTTCATCCAGCAGTTGCGCGCCCAGCGCGAGCGCGCCGCCGACCGCGCCGACGACCCCTTCGACGCGCCGGAGGTCAACCAACTTACCGACCAGATTAAAACGGCCGAACAGACCGTCGAGGCAATCTACGAGAAACGAGTCGGCAAACTCGTCAAAAACGCCTCGCTTGCCGCCGCCGACCTCCCGGCCGAATCGGACGGCCTGACCGCAGAAGAGAAGGAACTGTTCGAGACGATGGTCGACAACATCAAAAGCAACCGTCAGCACGTCCTCAACGTACTTGACGGGACAGTCGAGGAGACGGACACCGACGAGACTCCCATCCCACCGGAGGCGGAGACAGCCCCGATTTCATCGACCGACTCGGGTGGAGTGACACCGACTGAGCCGACCGCTGGCGAGCCTGCACCGACAGAGTCGGCCGAGAGTGACGTTCCTCCGATGGAAGCAGGCAGCGACCCCGAACCGGGAGCCCAGCGGTCGACGGAGTCAGAAAACGGGGTCAGTGCCGCCGACGCGATGGGTGGCGACTCGGGACGGACGGAGCCGCCAGACAAGCAAAAGCGCGAGCCAGAGGTGCGAAACGACGGCGGTGCAGCCGCGACCCCCGAGGCGGGCAGCGGCGTCGACCGCGAGACAGTTCGCATCACGACAGACGTAGGCGACTTCCTGGGATTCGACGAGCGGGAGTACGACCTCTCGGAGAACGACGTGGTGACACTCCCGGCGACGAACGTCGAACCACTCGTCTCGCGTGACGCCGCCGAGCGAATCGAGTGAAATCGCGAGCAGTTTTTCCGACAGTCAGGGGTCTGGTCGCGAGCCGAGCGTCAACCCGACGGTCATCCGCTGGCCGTCACGAATGATGCCCACGTCGATTGTATCGCCAGGTGTCGTTTCGAGAGCGAGATACGACGAGAGCGCCTGCTGTGTCGGGATATCGGCATCACCCATCCGGTAGACGATATCGCCCCCGGTCTCGACGTTCCGGCCGTCGACACTGGTCTGGCCGGTCGAGCCCTCCAGTACGTCGTCGGAGGGGCCGCCGTCGACGACCGAGGCGATGTAGACCCCCCAGGGAATCGGCAGGTCGTTGGCCTCGACAATCCGTGGCGTGACGCCGGTAAGGCGAACTCCCATGTAGGAGTGGTCGTAGCTGCCGTCTTCGACGAGAGCGGGAACGACGCGTCGAACCATCGCGGCAGAGATGGCAAAGCCGATGTTGTCGCCGCCGCCGGAGTTGACGACGCCTGCGACCTCTCCATCGAGTGTGACCAGCGGGCCGCCACTGTTGCCGGGGTTGACGGCCGCGTCGGTCTGGACGGCGTCTGGAATCGAGAAGTCGTTGCTGGCGGTGCCGGCCGGGAGCGTCCTGTCCTGGCCGCTGATGATGCCCGCCGAGACGGAACCGGAGAGTCCGAAGGGATTGCCGACAGCGACGACTTCGGTGCCTGTCGGTGGTTCGGCATCGACAAGCGAGAGTGGGCTGGCACTCTCGGGGCGGTCGTCGATGCGGACGACAGCCAGGTCACTGTACACGTCCGAGGCGACACGCTGGGCAGACTGCCAGCCAGCGCCGTCGAACCAGACCGACAGGTCTGTGGCCCCCGAGACGACGTGTTCGTTCGTGACGAGATGAGCGTCGTCGTAGACCCAGGCTGTTCCCTGCCCGCCAGCACCGGACTGCTGTCTGACGCGGACGGCCGCGACCGAGTCCGATACTGCCTCGTAGACACGAGCGTACGTTTCGCCGTCGCTCGAAGCGTCGTTCTGGTCGGAGTACGACTCGAAACGGTCGTCGATACTGTCGGCTGGCTCACCCGTCGGTGTGGGATTCGATGGCGCCGACACGGAACAGCCAGCCAGTCCCGCGGTCGCGAGTACGCCCAGTAGTTCCCTGCGCGACCACGTCTGTTCTGTCATGATTACGGAGAGGGCCGCGACAAAAATAAATTCAGGGTAAAGTACTACTCAGGGGCCACCCAACGGCGTCGTATGGCCTCGAATTCACAATCCGACACCACCGAAGTGCCACCGCCGGATTTCCTCGTGCCCGGCATCAGGTGTGCACTCGAGATGGTACTCGTCGGTGGGATTATCCTCCTTCTCGGACTGCCAACAACAAACCAGTTCTACTTCGGTGCAATCGTCGTGGTCGCTATCGTCGTGATGACAGTCGTGTTGTTCTGGTCGCTCAACCGGCAGATGGAGGCCTGGATTGCCCGTGCACGCCGGACGGGGAGAGGTTCGGAGTGAGTATGCGACGGGAGACAGTGCTCGTGTTGGCGCTGGTTGGGGTGCTTGCAATCGTCCTAGGAATGGCACAGGCGTCGACGCACAGCGTCTCGCCGGTCGCTACCCAGTCATCGGGACCCGCTATCGGGCGTTGCTCCGGTAAGCCGACCCACGTACAGAACCCGGGGACGGAATCTCCATCGTGACACGATACAAGCGGCTGTCTTGACCCGTTCGGGTAGGATTAAGTGGCTGACTTCGGTACGCAAACGTGTCATGGAACTCACCTGGCACGGCCACGCTACGTGGCACGTCGAAGTCGGGAGTACGAGCATTCTAATCGACCCCTTCTTCGACAACCCAAAGACGGCTGTCGACCCGGACGACCTCGACCCGGACTACGTACTCCTCACACACGGACACGACGACCACGTTGCCCACGTCGGCGAGTTCACCGACGCGACACTCGCCGGCACGCCGGAGGTCATGGGTCACCTCGCCGAGCAACACGGTCTCGGAGAGGACGACGTGATGGGGTTCAACCTCGGCGGTACCATCGAACTCGGTGACGCCTTCGTCACGATGCACCGTGCCGACCACACCAACGGCATGGGTGAAGGGTTTGTCTCCCCCAGCGGTGGCCCGCCCGTCGGCTACGTCATCTCCGATACGAAACCCACGCAGGTCAGCGACGAGGATGCGACGACGTTCTACCACGCAGGCGATACCGCGCTCATGTCCGAGATGCGGGATGTCATCGGCCCGTTCCTCGAACCGGACGCCGCGGCACTGCCGGCCGGCGACCACTTCACCATGGGCCCGATGCAGGCCGCCGTCGCCGCCGACTGGCTGGACGTAGACTACGTCTTCCCGATGCACTACGATACGTTCCCGCCAATCGAAATCGACACCGACCAGTTCGTCAGCGAAGTCAAGGCAACCGGTAGCGACGCTGAACCGGTCGTCCTCGACGGCGACGAGAGCTTCGACCTGTAAGGCTCGCCGCCACCTTCGTTGCCTCTAGGTAACACTAGTGTCACTGCCTGTTTGATATTCGTTCGCGCGTTATGTGACACCGTATGGCACGAGAGGTTACACACGAAGAGCATGGTCCGTACCTGATCGACGAAGAAGAGTTCGCAGAACAAGACGGAACAGCAGCCATCTGTCGGTGTGGGTTGTCGGACAACCAGCCCTACTGTGACGGGTCACACTCGGGAACGGCAGACGAAGAGGACGGGAAGGTCTACAAGTACGAAAACGACGACGACGAGAACGACCGCCACGTCGTCTCCGAGTAGACGGCGGTGCGTCATCGTTTTGGGCAAGTCCCTCCCCCACAGATACTATTTTGCACGTGGCAGCCCTTTGTTGGGTGATGGCAGACATCGAAGTCACCAGCACGTCCGAGGAAGGGTACACGACAACGAGCGTCGCAGGCGAGTGGGAGTTGGTCGTCGACGCACTCGGCGACGACGGGCCAACACCGAATCAGGTACTGGCCGCAGACTACGCTTCCTGTTTCATCCCGGCGTTTCGCGTCGGCGCGAGCAAGGAAGGATTCGACGACATCGGCAGAGTCGAAATCGCCGTCGAGGCCCACCTCGACGACGAGGACGACCTTTCGGGTATCGCCTTCGACATCCACGTCGAAGCCGACCTCGAAGACAGCGTCGACGATGTCGTCGCCCGCGCAGAAGACATCTGTCACGTCCACGCCGCACTCCGCGAGGGGTTGCACGCTGACATCAGCGTCACCGACAGCGCATTCTGAAACGCACGCCTCGCGGACAGAAACGCACCGAGAGAGTGAGTGAGGCAGACCGGCCACACACGCACTCAACCAACCTGTTATAAATGGCTTGGTATACCATCACTAGCACCTATTCAACTGAAAACCAATTGTCATTGTGGGCCCTCAGTTTCAGCACCCACCACACCAGTCGTTCTCCGCTCCGGCTTGAAGGCCCAATGGAACTCCCCCGTTCCATTTCATCCTCACTCCAAGCAGCCGATGTAGAGATACCGTTCACACAACGCTCATACCGACGCCTGCGCAACGGACTGGTATGGCCGATAAGTGGACAGACTTGCTCGCGGGGGCGCGTATGCAGGTTGACCAGCAGTTTCAGGAGCATCTCGAGCAATCCGACTTTACCAACCAGGAGTGGGGACTCGTCATGACTGCCGTGGACTTCGAGATACAGCACGCTGACGACCCCGAGCGGGCACAACTGGTCGCTGACCAGGAACAGATTCGGCAGATAATCCCCGAACTCGACAACATCCAGCAACAGATGGGAGGCGCTGCACAGCCAGTCGAGAGCAATCCCGACGGCGGCGGGATGTTCGGCCGCCTCCGCCAGTACCTCGGCTTTCTGTCAAGCGATACCGCCAGCAGCAAACCAGACAAAGAGCGACTCACAGCGGCGAAGACGCTCGTCGAAGAGTACACCGAACAGTTGGAGGCGTATCTCAGAGAGCGAGAGCGCTGGGAAGAGATTCGAAAGGCCGCAGCCAAGCAGGACTAGTACTCGTCGCCGGCGTGAAACAGTGTCAACCCTTCTGCCTCGTAGATGTTGATGAGTTCTGTGACGATTTCGTCGTAGGATTCGTCGTCGACGCGAAGTCGGTCGAGTCGTTCGACCGTCTCCTCGTCAAGGTCGATGGTAGGCATACTGAAACCGACGCCAGGGAACAACTTAAAGACAGGGACACTCCGGCAGTCGGCCTAGAGTCGGTCGACGACTGCCTCTGTCACGTCCTCGGTGGAGGCGTCGCCGCCGAGGTCAGGGGTTCGTGGCCCCGTGTCGAGCACCGCTTCGACAGTCTCGCGGACGCGGCCGCCTTCCTCACCGTATCCCAGGTGGTCGAGCAACATCGCAGCCGAGAGAATCATCGCACTCGGGTTGGCGATACCCTCGCCAGCGATGTCCGGTGCAGACCCGTGAACCGGCTCGAAGAGCGCGTTCTCGTGGCCGATGTTCGCACTCGGCAACAGGCCGAGGCCACCGACCAGCCCAGCAGCGAGGTCAGAGAGCATATCCCCGGCCAAGTTCGGGCAGATGACGACGCCGTACTCGTCGGGTCGCTGGATGAGATGCATTGCAAGGGCGTCCATCAATCCCGTGTCGTAGTCGACACCGCGCTCGTCGCCGACGTCCGAAGCAACGTCGAGGAAAAGACCGTCGGTCGTGCGCATGACGTTTGCTTTGTGTGCGATGGTCACGTCGTCGTAGCCGTTCTGGTCGGCGTGCTCGAAGCCGAATTCCGCAATTTCGCGGGAAGCGTCCTCGGTGATGACACGCGTACACGTCGTGACGCCGTCCGTGATTTCGGATTCGATGCCGGCGTAGACGCCCTCGGTGTTCTCGCGGATGAAGACGAGGTCGGTCTGTGGCTGGACGGCGTCGAGTCCGGGGTAGGCGCGAGCGGGACGGACGTTGGCAAAGGAGTCGACTGCCGACCGCAGTGGGAGGATGACGTCTGCTGCCGTCTCACCGGCCGCACCAAAGAGCGTCGCATCTGCGTTCTCGGCCAGTTCGCGTGTCTCCGTGGGCAGTGCCTCGCCGCGTTCTGCGAGCGTTGCGTCGCCGGCTTCGCCGTAGACGAACTCGAAGTCGACTGGGAGTGCTTCGAGCACCTCGATGGCCGCCGGGGTAACTTCCTGTCCGATACCGTCGCCAGGGATGACCGCGATTTCGTGAGTCATGACTGCACGTGTGATGGGCCGGGAAATGGGGGTTTCGGTCGACATCTGGTGGTATGTCACGAACGTATCGACAAACATTAGCGGCAGACGGTCGAGGTTATAAGTATGGAAGACATCTATGTCGGCAGTTTGATGTCGTCAGGCGTCATCAGCGTTTCAGCGGATACATACGTCGAAGAGGCGGCGAAGACGCTCCTCGACCGGCAAATCGGCTCGGTCGTTGTGGTTGATGGGAACAACCACATCGAGGGGATTCTGACCAGTACCGACTTCGTTCGTATCGTCGCAAAGAGCAAGCCCAAAGCGAAGACGACAGTCGAGCGCTACATGACCGACCAGGTCGTCACCGCCGAGGCACAGGAATCCATCCGAAGTGCCGCAGACAAGATGCTCACGTACGATATTCACCACCTCCCGGTCGTCGACGACACCGAGGGTGTCATCGGGATGCTCTCGACGACTGACCTGACCGCGTACATCTCTGAAATCGAGAAACCGTCGCCCGCCTGAATCGGGTATTCAGGCTCTCCGGCGACGACAGATTCACTACCGAGGAGTGTTAACGCTACCCTTGAAGTGATGTTTCCACGGTCGTTGACACATCGACACCACCTTTTAGGAACCTCAACCACCTATGGGTGGGACAGATGGTATTCAAGAAAGTCACCCTCATCGGAAAAAGCGGAAAGAACTTCGAGAACGCAGTCGACGACGCAATCACGCGAGCGGAGATGACGATTGACAACGTCCAGTGGGTCGAAATCGTCGAGCAGAGCGTGCAAGTCGGTGGCCTCAACGACCGCGAGTATCAGGTCGAAGCCGAAATTGCGTTCGAACTCGAGTCCTGAGCCAGGAGAGCGAAATCCCACGCGTCGAGACGACCGACAGCGTCATACGGATTGCTGTAACTGTTTTCCGGGACGACCGCACGCATTCGTGCTGTCAGTCCGGTACTGACGTACAGCAGTCCGTATCAGTCGTCAGCGACGTACGGCAGTGAGTCTGCAGTCTGTTCGATTGCAGTTTCGTTCGATTTCATCAGCGCAGTGGTGTCCCAGATGCCGTCGACGAGTGCCTTCCGCTGGCCCTCGTTGACGGTGACGCTGACTTCCGTGCCGTCGTAGGTGACCGTCTCGCTCTCGATGTCGACGTCGATGTCACCGTCGGGATTGTCCTCGACCCACTGCTGGAGTTCGTTGATGGTCTCGTGGTCGGCGGTGACCGTCGGGATGCCGAGTGCCAGGCAGTTGCCGGCGAAAATCTCGGCGAAACTCTCGCCGATGATGGCGTCGATACCCCAGCGCATGAGCGCCTGCGGGGCGTGTTCGCGCGAGGAACCACAGCCGAAGTTGTTGTTGACCACCATGACGTTGGCGTCCTGGAAGCGCTCCTCGTTCATCGGGTGCTCTTTGGGCTCGTCCTCGTCGTCGTATCGCTGGTCGA
>CAZFOF010000035.1:0-384 GCA_964520265.1 uncultured Halobacteriales archaeon
TGACTTCGGAACGCAGGACGTTGACACCTATTCCGTTGACGCAGAAGACCTCCCTACTGGCGTCTCCATCTCGATGGACGACGTCAATGTCACCGAAGCACCTGACGTCAGCCCCAACTTCGTCGACCGCTCGTTCAGTGTCACCCGTGGTGACAACGCAACTATCAACGTCACGCTCTCCGAAGGTGGCACCGCGACGCTCGCAATTGGCAGCCAGAGCGCTGGCTACCAGTCGAACGTCTCGTTCACCGACGGTAACGACGACGGCGAGGTTTCCATCCAGTGGAACACCTTCCGCGCCGGCAACAACACTGCCGACGAAATCTTCAGTGTTGCTGCCGACGATGACAGCATCGACACGGCCAACCTGAACCAGTCCTCGTC
>CAZFOF010000035.1:394-13617 GCA_964520265.1 uncultured Halobacteriales archaeon
ACCTTCCGCGCCGGCAACACCACTAACAAAGGCGAGATCTTCAGTGTCGCTGCCGACGATGACAGCATCGACGCAGCCAACGCAGACCAGGCTTCGACCGCAATCAACGGCAACACGACGAGTGTGCTTCAGAACGGTCGCTACGACCTCGAAGTGGCAAGCGGCGACTTCGACGATAGCGAGAGTTCGAACAACTTCGACGATGCCGACGTCAACAGTCGCGCACGCATCACTCTCGACCCGCGTGAAACCACCGACCTACGTACCTGGACGGCACCGAACGCCGCCAGCATCAGTGGACTGAGCGACATCATCGGCAACGATAATGTCACTATGGACACCACGGTCGCGCTTTCCGACGACGATAGCAGCGACGACGTCTTCGTCCTCGAAGTGCAGTCCGAAGGTCTGGAAGGCTTCCTCACCACCCGCGGTGGGAACGCGACCCAGAACTTCTTGACCAACAGTGTGACCAACCTCAACGCGACGGAACTGAACACTGGTCAGAACGCACAGCCGAACGAGTTCGACGTCAGTGTGAACAACGCTACGGTCGTCCCGGACTACGACAACTCGACGTACTACCTCGTCCTCGACACTGACCGCTACAGTGACGAAGACGAATACGACTTCGAGTTCTCGGTTGACGCACTCGACGACGACCCACAGGTCTCGACGTTCAACTACGGCCTCGTCGCACCTGACAACGGTGACTTCTCGAACGAGAGCGTCACTTCGAGTGCTTCCTTCGTTGACGGCACTCTGTCAGTCGACACGAACGCCGACGACGAAGTGGCTGTCAGCGCAGCAGCCGGTCAGGGCATCTCCGGTAGCTCATCGTTCGCCAAAGGAACGGAAGTTACCGTTGAGGCAACGTCGAACGACGACGCTGTCAGCCCGTACGTCATCCCAGCCGACACCACGGCTGTGGTTGACATGAACGGTGACTGGAGTACCACGCTCGACTTCTCCACCGAGGAGCAGAACGCCGGTACGAGCTTCGAACTGCTCGCGGAATCCCGCGACGCCAGCACCACGGTCGACGGTCAAGTTCAGGGCGAGCCGACGGTCAACACCCTGACGTTCAACGACCAGTCTTCCTCCGGCAACACCGTGATTGTCGATGAAGCCAACCTGTCCGCAGGTGGCTACATGGTCATCCACGAGGTTGACGAGAACGGCAGCTTCGGCGCCGTGATCGGTAACTCCAACTACCTCGCTGGCAACACGCTCCACGAGGACATCGCGATTGTCCTTGACGAGCCGATCAGCGAGAACCAGGATCTGATTGCCATGCCGCACCTCGACGACAACGGCAACCAGGTCTACGACTTCCCCGGCGCTGACGCTCCGTACACCGACGACGACGGACCTGTGACGCAGTCGGCTGCGATCACTGGCCTCGGCGCAGGTGCCACGGATACGCCGGACACCGCGACGGCAACCGCGACGGACACCGCAACGGCAACCGCTACGGACACCGCAACGGCAACCGCGACGGACACCGCGACGGCAACCGCGACGGCAACCGCTACGGAAACCGCAACGGCAACCGAAACGGACACCGGTGGCGGCGACAACGCAACCGAAACTGCGACTGAAACCGAAAGCAGCGGAAGCGGACCTGGCTTCGGTATCATCGTCTCAGTTCTCGCACTACTCGGAGCGGCACTGCTGGCAGCCCGCCGTAACGAGTAAGTAGACTAACCACCGGACTCACGTCCGGCCTTTCGACACTCGCTTTTCTTTCGCGCGTTTGCCCGTGAGCGACAGCGCTCGCTCCGCTAACGGCAAGACATATAGTGTTCATCGACGTATTCCCGACAGATGTTCGACCAAGTCGTGTCGACACTCGGGAGCGTCTCGACACCGCTCGGGTGGCTCGCAATTTCGCTGTTCTTGCTCGGGACTGTACTGGATTGGTACAACCGGGAGTACGCACGTCCCGTCGTGGTCGTCTCGTGGGTTCTCTTCGGGCTGTTCTGGCTGTCAATGATTCCCTACTTTGTCTTCGAACAGAAGAGCATCGTCGAGGGTGTTGGCAGCATTATCGCCGTCCCACTGTCGATGTACGTCGCCATCATCCTCGCGCGGGGACGGGACTCGCTGTTTGTCTTTTCGCGTGCCGTCGCAGCGATGGGGCTGGTGTATGTACCGCTCGTTACGATTCCGGCACTGCGCCAGCCACTCATCGAAATTGTGACCGACCAGACGGCATTTCTGATGCAGCTTATTGGATTTGATCCGCAGGTCGCCAACGGAATGCAGGTTGTCGGTCCCGAGGGAACGCTCTATCGGATTTCGGACAAGACCTACCCATACGAGAACACGTTTATCTTCGACGCGCGGGGTATCGCCACAGTCGACCAGTCGATAACGACGTACACCATTGCCATCGCCTGCACCGGCATCGGAAGCATGGCGATTTTCATCGGCCTCATCGCAGCGGTTCGCGCACCGCTCGACCGGAAACTGCGTGCGTTTGCCGTGTCGATTCCCGTCATCTACGGCCTCAATCTGATTCGGAATGTCTTCATCGGCATCACCTTCGGCAAGCAGATGACTCACTTCTTCCCGGACGTTGTGATGACGATGTTCGCACTGGACTCACCGTGGATGGTCTCCTACATCATCTCCGACCGCATCCTCGCACAGGGGATGTCGGTGGTCGCACTGGTCGTCATCACCTGGCTCGTGGTTCGAGAACTCCCAGAGGTGTTGACGGTCATCGAAGACCTCATCTTCGTTCTGACCGGCCGCGAGTACGACCTCCAGGACGCCCTCGGTATCGACAATCCGGACGGCCAGCCGGTCTAGAGTCCTTCCGAGGGTGCGCCAGCGAGGGACACGAGCGCGTCGCGTTCGAGTGGGTGACACTCACCAGGGATGACCAGCAAGTGCAACGGCGAGCCGAACGACCCATCAGCCAGTGTCTCTACGTGGTCGGCAACGACTGTCGGGTCGTCACTGCCGGCCTGTCCGACGACGACGGCGACGCGGTCGACGCCGGCCGCAGAGAGCAGTGACGCGGCGTGGTCGGCAGTCATATACGCTTCATTTTCGCGGTCGATGTCCAGATAGACGAGCGTGTGCAACCCGCGGTCGTCGTTAGCTTCGAGAGTCTCCAGCACGCTGTCGGGGACGCCCTCGCCGCCGTGTGACCGCTCGAACGGCAGCGTCGTCGCCTTGCCAAAGCGGTAGTTCTGGAGTCCCGTGAGTGAGCTGGCGGCCGTCTGTGCGGTCGTGCCGTGGACGACGCGTGTCTCGATGCCGCGGTCGGCGGCACGCAGCCGGAGGTCGACGTGTGTCGTCGAAATCATCGGGTCGCCGCCGGTGAGAAAGACAGCCTCACCCGTCGTCGCCGCATCGAGTATCTCCTCGGGATGTTGCTCGACGCCGGCACGGTCGCGAACGTCGATATCGATGTCGTGGGCGGCTTCGATGTCTTCGATGGTCGCACCGGCGAGAAAGCTGGTGTAGAATTCAGCGAAGACGCTGTCGGCGTCCTGTAGCACGTCACGACCGCGCACCGTGACCGAGCGCTCGTCGTAGAGTCCGAGTCCGACGAATGTGAGCATACGACTCCTTGGCACCGAGGCGTGCATAAACACCGCGAAAGGACGAACGTCAGGCTTACCGCACCCCGCCGCCGAGAGTGGTGTATGTCGGTGCCGTGTGTCCGTGTCGAACGCGAGTCGGGCGAACAGGTTCGTTCGCGTCTCGCAGAGTTGGATCTCATCGACGACACCCACGAGATCGTCGTCGAGGAGGGGCACCTCTACGTGCCGGTGACCGAGACAGCCGCGGTGCCCGAGGAGTTTGACGTTCTCTCGCGGGAACTCCCACAGCGCGACCAGCAGACGATGCCCGCCGACCTGGTGGACTTTCCAGTCTCGTACGAACGCATCGGCGACATCGTCGTCATCGACGAAGACGATGACGAGCGCGCGCAGACGCTGGCTGATGCTATCATGGAGTCGGCACTGCCTGTCGAGACGGTTCTCAATCGTGCTTCGAAGATACAGGGGACACGGCGCGTCCGCGAGTGGGACGTACTCGCCGGCGACGGCGAGGCTGCCACGGAGACCGTACACCGCGAGTACGGCTGTGCGTTTGCCGTCGACCTCGCCGAGATGTACTTCTCGCCGCGGCTGGCGACCGAACGCCACCGCGTCGTTGAGCAGATCAACACCGACGAGCAGGTGTTCGATATGTTCGCCGGCGTGGGGCCGTTCGTCGTCCCCGCAGCAGCGGCGGGTGCGACTGTCGTCGGCGTCGATATCAACGAGAACGCAATCGAGTATCTACGTGAAAACGCCAGTCGCAACGGCGTGGCAGACGCGGTAACGGCAATCTGTGGCGACGTCCGTGAGGTGGCAGCGGAGTGGGAGGGGTGGGCCGACCGCATCCTGATGAATCTGCCACACTCAGCCGACGAGTTTCTCGAGACGGCTGTCACACTGGCCGGCGAATCGTGTACGCTCCACTACTACGATATTCAACACGAGGACGACCCCTACGGCCCTGGCGAGCGAGCCATCCGCGAGGCCGCAGCACCCGCATACGACGTGACCGTGGCCACACGGCACACGGTACGGTCGTACGCCCCACACGAACTGAATGTGGTACTGGATGTCGAACTAGAACGGGTCTGATTCGCAATTCTTATAGCCGTCATCACCACAACGTAGAGATGCGAACAGCGCACGTGCGCCGGTGTAGCTCAGACTGGCTAGAGCGATTCCTTCGTAAGGAATAGGCCGAGGGTTCAAATCCCTCCACCGGCTTCGACCAATTTCTCACAAAGCCCACGGAGTCACCCGTCGGGTGGTTTTGTCCCAGTACAGTTATCGAGCGAACAACGACCCCCACATCTCGGAAACCGAACCGGAACCGCTAGCTCACCGGTCGACCCGGCGGCTGGCAATCAGCAGGACTGCCAGGAGTGCGACGAGCGTCGCGACTACGCCGAATCCGGGGCCGACTTCGGAGGCTGTCGTCTCCGTCTCCTCCGTGCTCTCGTCTGTCGTTTCGTCCTCGTCTGTTGGCTCGTCATCGTCGATTTCGCCGTCTGGGGCGATAGCAATCGCATACACCGACAGTTGCTCTGAAACTCCCATGACCTGGATTGCACCGGTTTCGGTTTCGGTGTAACTCGTCTCGATTGCCTGCCAGTTGCCCTCAGCCCCGGGGCCAGGATGACGCAACATCACGATATCCTCCGGAGTCGCTTCGTATTCCGCCAGCAGTTCGGGGTTGACGCGGCCTTGTACCTGTACTGCGCCTTCGAGTGCCTCGTCGTGGCGAACCTGGAGATAGCCGGCAGCCTCGGCATCGAGGGCCTCTTCGATGGACGGGACACCATCGGGTACCCGGTCACCCTGTCTGATAGCCACCTCGAAGCGCGGCCCGTCCGGCGGTGGGTCGCCAGGCGTTCCGACGGGTCTGATGTCGATTTGCTCGAAGGCGATATTGTTGATTTTGTAGATTTCCTCGGGCGTCGGGGCGCCAATCGAGTTCCAGGCGCTTATCTCCAGTGCCTCGATGATCTCCTCGGTGAGGAGTCCGGTGTCAACCGACGAGGATTTCTCCGTTCTAATCGACATATTGTAGACGATTGCCGTCGATGTCGTTCCGGAGACGCGGACGTAATGCCGCCCGGACTCTTGTGTGGTCTTCTGTGCCCGTTGCTGTCTGTACTGTACCTGTCCCGACCGGTTCGTGGCCTGGGTCACATCGCCCGACGGCGAGACAAGCGAGAGGTTGATGTCACCGGAGGAGTTCCGGTAGTCGATGGTCGCGTTGAGTCGGTCACCGCTGTTGAGTGACACGGCGTAGTAGTCCTCGTCTCTGCCACCGAGTGTCAGCAGGTCGCTGTTGTTGACGTTGGTGCCGGTTCCCGGACTGAGCGGCGTTGCTGTCACTTGCTTGTCGTTGAGTTCGAAGCGGTCGACGCCTTCCGGGAACACCTTCTGGATGTCCAGGTCATGCGAGGGGACGTAGTCGGAGCCGGTGATGTTGAGGTAGAAGGTACTGTTTTCCTCGGCGAGGTACAGCAGCGTCGGCTCCGCTGCCGACGGACTCGTCTCTTTTTGAACGTTGCCGTCGTGGTGGATTTCGGCACCGAGATTCTCGTTGCTGAGGTTCACGTCGAGTTTCGTGCCGTTTTGCATCTTGATTTCGTACCAGTCGGGGTCGTCCAGCGAGTAGCCCGGCTGTGGTTGGACGCGTCTGTTCCAGTCGTGGCGTGGACACTCACCGCCGGTTGTACTGCTGGTACCGCTGCCTCCCCCGCCGACCGAACCGCCGGTACTCGATTGATTCCCGTCACCGGGAAGACTGACAGAGGTCTCACACCACGTCCGACTACCGTGTACCGGTTCGAGTTCGACCATCGGTGGTTTCGAGTCGAAGAAGTTGTGAGCGTTGCTCTTGCGGTCGTTTTCTTCGTACAGCTGGGAGATGCGCTGGATCGTAAGATTCAGCGTGTACTCGTTGGTGACTCCGTCGCCGTCGACTCGCAGGTAGTAGTCGCCGTCGGTCGTCGTCGTTCCAGTTTCGAGACTCCCACCGTTCGGCACCGTCCCGAGTTCGGGGCCGTCTCTCTCTTTTAGCGTCAGCTGTAACCCCGAGCCGTTTTCGATGCCGACGTGAGAGACCCGTTCGAAATCTTCGAGTTCGAATTCGTAGAAGTCGGTGTCACTGCCCGGACTGTCTCCTTTGACCTCTGTGATGTTGTGGTAGTCATCGGGCGACTCGGGATCGAGTCCCGTCGGGCTGGTGAACGGAACCATCGCGTGTGCCGTTTGACACGACCCGTCCCGACAGGAGAGCACGATTTCGAGCGCGTAGTCGTAATCCAGGAAATCATTCGAAAATGCCAGTTCGGATGCCTGGAGGTCTTCCGTTCGGTTTCCGAGAGCGCCGTCCTCGCCACCGCCGCCAACGTGGAAGTACGTCTTCATCTCGTATTCGTCTTCGGGATTTTTCACGGAGAGCTTGCCTCGCCGGACGCCCGGTTCGATGTAGACGGCTGGCTCTTTCAGGAGTACAGTGTCTCTGCCGCTGGCCTGCTGCCCTGAGAGGTCTATCTGTTCTGTTGCGACGACAGTGGGGCCGTTCCGTGACCTGACAGTGACGTTCAGTTCCGAGAGGTCAGCGACGGGCAGGGGACTGGATTGACTCCGGTTGAGGCGGTCGCTCGGTCGCCCACGGAGCTGCGTGGGGTCTTGCACGTCGGACTCCTCGCTGTTCGTAATCGAGTCAACTTCGTCCCAGAGGTCGATGTGGTCGCCACGGTCGGCGATGCCCTGTGGATAGCCGTCGCGAAGCGGGAAGACGTCGGACATCTTGTCGACGTCCAGATCATCTACCGCCCGGTCGGTCTGGGTGGTGGTGCTGTCTGGCTGTGACGGCCAATCACAGAGATTCCCACGATCCGCGTGATAGCCGTGCCACATCTCACCGAAGCCGAACCGGTAGTCGCTGCTGCTCACGGCTTCGTCCGTGGTCGGGATTGCGCCACCTCCTTTCCACTTGATCTTGTCCGCCGACACGAAACTCCGCTTGCAGCCGTCGCGAATCTGAATCAGTGTGGGTTGCAACTCGACTTCTGCCTCTCCCTCGAAGCCGTAGGAGAGACGGGCTTTCTGGAACATCCCGGGACGACTCGACCACTCCTTGAAGAATGGCAACGCACGAACGTCGTACTCACCGGTCGTCTGGTCGTACGAGCCACCGACTATGGAGTCGTACTGCACGAAGTGGGCCTCGTGGTTCATGTTCACCGAGAGGCTCTTCATGCCGACCACGCCGACGCTGTATCCGGGGTCTCGCCTGTTCGAACCGAATCCGCTCTGTGAATCCTTCCCGGAGAGCGTGGTACGCTCCCAGTGGTCGGTGTAGCTGATCTCACGGTCTTCGGAGTTTTCACACCACATATGGTTGCCGGGGAATCCGTTGTCCGAAAGCGGGCCTGGCGTGAGATTGAACTCGTCGCTGTTCGGGCCCCCGGGGAAGCCGTTGTTCCGGCAGTTATCCCAGGAATACTCGTCGCCCATTCGATTGCCGGGCACGACGTTGAGGGCGCTTTCGTTGCCCCCGATGACGAGATATCGGACGTCGACCTCGTAGTCTATCGTCTGTACTGCCTTGCCGGTACGCGTTTCGAGATTGAACGAAAGTCCCGTGTAATTCTCGACAGAGAACGTCGTTGGATCTGGGACGTGGCCTGCACACTCGAAGGAGTCACAGTCCATCAGGATGTCGTAGTCGATATCGAACACCAGCTTCCCGTTCTGTCTGGAGACGTCTGTCGCCGTCAGGTTGAAATCGATGAGTTTCGCTGCTGTGCCCTGTGACTTGACGTCGAACCCGTTGAGAAGCGCGGTATAGTTGTCCTTATTGCGGAGTTCTGGATGCTCCTGAAGGTCGATTTCGACTCTCTGGGTACTGTCGAAGGCCTGACTTTGTGGCCCTGGCTTCTTTTCGGGGCCGTTCAGAGAGATGGTCGTCGCGTCTGAGGCAAAGCCGACGTTCTGTGCCGACAACTCCGTGTACGCATCTCGTGTGGTGGCGACATCCGGGCCGCTCCCCGACGCACCCGAATGTCCGACAGTGTACTCACAGTTTCGCTCGTCGCAATCTGTCATGTTCACCCAGCTACCGAACCGGTTGAATCGGTGGTTGTAGCTCCAGGCGTGCCGGAATCCACGCCAGAGAACTGCCGTATCACGTTCGCCCGAATCCGAGAGGTCAGTCTGGCGCGTGGCAGCGACCGGCTGTATGTCTCTCACACTGCTGTCTGTCTCGTTGGTCACTGCCTGTGTGAGTGGTTCCTCAGCCGTGGCTGACGCATCAGTCACGTCAGCCACCGCACCACCCAACAGTCCCAGTCCGAACAGCGCGAGTGCAAACAGCAGAAAAATCCAGATGGTTCGAAGCCAGACTCCCAATCCGGTGTCGCTTTCCGTCGGATTGGCATCTCTCAGTGAGGTGAGTGACAAACTATTCTCCGCCTGATTGTCGCCGCTCGACGACCCGAGAGATAAAATGCCCATAATAACAAGGGTGTGTCAAACCGTTACAAAAGCCTTTTTATTTATAAAAATATTGCCACTTATGCCGCGAATCGCCAGACAACACAGTGATGATGGTGGTTTCCGTCTCATTACCTTTTGTAACAGTTGGTTTGCCAACGGTTCGTCTGTTCCCATCGAGGTGGTAACTCACGACTTCTGTGGTGGTAGGTGTCCACGGCGCGGCGGCGTTGGACATTTCGAGGAGGTTTCGCAGAATCCATGTTCTGTGTCACCAATTGCCAAAGAATAAGTAGGATACTACCCAATTATGGTCAGAACGATGCAGGCCCGTCAAAAGCCAGAATTCGAGACGTCGGCTCACCGCCGAATCTACGAATACGTCGAGCGGAACGGATTGGTCGAGCGGGAGGGTGTCGCGGAGGAAGTCGGCATGGATATGGACTCGTTTGACCACGAGGTGGCGATGCTCAAGCGCGACGGCTATCTCGAAGAGCACGATGGCGCGCTGTACGTCTCTCTCGAGGCCGGTACTGCAGAGGAGTTCACGAGCGGCAGTGTCGACTACGTCATTCGCCCGGCCCGGCAGGAAGATCTTTCGGGAATCGTCGGCGCGATTCGACGACTCACCGACAAAAAGACGTACCTCGTCGCCGAGAGCGTCGCCGAGCAACTTGATTACGAGGGTGTCCTCATCCGTCACAACGATGTCGAGACGCGAATGTTCTTCGTGGCGACGGTCAACGAGGACGTTGTCGGCTGGGCACACACCGAAGCACCCGAACTCGAGAAACTGAGCTACGCTGCCAGACTCACGGTCGGCGTGCTCGAGGACTATCGCCGCCACGGTATCGGCAGTCATCTGTTGCATCGAAGTCTCGAGTGGGCCGCATCCCAGGGCTACCGGAAGGTCTACAACAGCATTCCTGCCACTAACCGGGACGCAGGGACGTTCCTCGAAGAACACGGCTTCAAGACCGAGGCAATCCGCAAGGAACACTACATGATCGACGGCGAGTTCGTCGCCGAACTGATGATGGCAAAGAACCTCTGAACACAGAGAAACATTCAGAATCGACAAGCCCCTGGTACAACCGATGAGCCGTGAGACAGGCGACGACTCACTGTTCTCGTTTCCGCGACGCCGCCGGATGACACAGACCCACGCCGTTCTCTGGACGGTCATCGTCGTCGCGACGACGGCTGACATCGTCCTGACGATGACTGGCCTCAATCAGGGACTGCAGGAGGGCAACGTCGTGGTTCACACGCTCGTCGCCGGGTGGACGCTCCTGTCCGACCGGAAAGCCACTGTCTTTCTCGCGCTGTTTGCGATTGTGACCTTCGCCGTCGTCGTCAACAACGTCGTCCTCCTCTTCCTCAGTGTGTGAGCAACAGTAGTTTCTCGTCGGTGCGTGCGAGACAGAACGGCCCACCCGGATTGCCGAAGGAGTTCGTTCGTTTCTCGGAGACGAACAACTTCTCGAAGGGGTTGCCACAGGCCGGACACGCGAACTCCTTGCGGTTTTCGAGGTGTATGGTCTGCCCGTCGTCTTTGATGAGTTTCAGCCCGTGCCGGTACTCGTGGATAGTGAAGCCGTCGGTGATATCGAGTTGCGTCATGTACACACAGTCAAAAAAGCGGCTCCCTGTCAGACGGTGATTTCGGCCCCGACGTAGATGACGACGACGAGGAACACCCAGACGATGTCGACGAAGTGCCAGTACATCGACACCGTCGAGACGGAGGTATGTTTCTCGCCCGAATACTGGCCGTAGAGCCCGCGGAAGAACAAAATCGCGAGCAAGATTGCTCCCAGCGAGACGTGCAGGCCGTGCAGTCCGGTCAGTCCGTAGAAGGCAGAGCCGAACACGCCCGTTTCGAGGCTAAAGCCCTCGTGGACGAGGAACTCGTAGTACTCCAGCCCCTGGCCGCCGATGAAAATGATACCGAGCAATAGCGTCACTCCCAGCAGACGGATGAACCATTTCCGCTTGTTCTCCCGGAGTGCGACGTGCGCGTAGTGCAGCGTGAAACTACTGGCAATCAGGATAGCGGTGTTGATGAGGATCAGCGGCGAGAGCAGTTCGGGACGCTCGGCAACCCACGGGCCAGAGCGGATGAAAAAGTAGTAGACGAAGCCGGCACCGAACGTGGCGACCTCAGTCCCCAGAAACAGCAACATGGCAAACCGCAACGTCCCCGACCCGTGGCCTTCTGTCCCGTGTTCCCAGAAGTTGACCACGAAGGCGTGGTACAGCCAGCCATAGAGGCCGCCCAGAAACAGTCCAGTCGACCCGATAATCGCCACTGGACCGGCCAGCGGACTGATGATATCGTGCGAGTTCCCCATGATGAACAGTGCCGCGCCGATGTAGATGCCGCCGGCACCGAGTGCGGCGATAAACGGCCACCAACTGGCTTCACCGAAGCCACGTGGCCAATCTTCGACGGCGGGCAGATGATGCCCACCGTGGTCGTCCGAGGCGTCGTCCTTTGCGAGGCTCATACCCCGATATTGCGGGTGGATTACTAAAAACCCTCCCAACTCTAGCGGGGGATTGGATGCCCGCGGGCTGTTTTCCGGTCTTCGTAACTGTAATGACCCCGAGGCATCTTACGGATGGGTATGGAACTGCGGGTTATCGAGAAAGAAGACACGATGCTCTCTATCGAGATTGCGGGTGAAGATCACACATTCATGAACGTACTCAAAGGGGCGTTGCTGGAGACCGACGGGGTCACGGCAGCAACCTACGACGTGAACCCGGAGCAATCCGGTGGCCAGACCGAGCCGATTCTGACCGTCAAAACACAGTCAGATGTCGACGCGCTGGATGCACTCGAAGCAGGTGCAGACCGCGTTATCGACAAGTCGGAACGATTCACGACTGCCTACAACGCCGCGGTCTAGCAGGCAATTTGCGTCAGATACACCATCCCGTCGGGGGTGGTGTGGGCATCGACGCCGATTTTGCTCGCCTGCGTCTCGATGTCGTTTTCCGCCGTCGCTCGACTGGCGAAGGCCTCGGCGATGCCCGTTGCTGACGTGAACCGTCCGGCATCAAGTGGTTGCGTAAATGCCACCAGCGGGCCACTGCAACTCTCAGACAACAGCTCCCGGAGTCGCTCGCTACTCGGGCGCTCACCATCGCCGTACTCCGCTTTGACGATGCGTTGGTTGACGAACGTCGCAATCTCGCCCAGTCGCTCGTCGCGCGTGAGATTCGGCGTGCCAGCAGCCGTCCGTGTTTCGTCGAGTTCCTCCAGGTAGCGTTGCTCGACGGTCGCAAGCGAGACGTCGCCGGTCGTCTCAGCATCACCGGGCACGTCCGACACCGTCGGAACGCTGTTGCCGAATCCGGGCAGTGATACCACGCCGGTCACACCGAGGATGAACAGCGCTGCCAGTCCGAGCACTGCCACGAGTCCCACTGCATACGCCGGCGTCAGCAAGTCGAGATAGCCCGGCGCGTTGAGTTCGTCGTCTGTAATCTCCTGGCGCTGCTGGACGAGCGTCTCGTTGCCACACCGCGAACACGGCGGCGTATGCTTTGTGTGCTCGCGGCCACACTCCTCGCAGACCCAGACGGTCGCTTTCGACCCCAGGTCGGACTCGTCGCCTGCAACCGGGACAACCGCCTTCTCGAAAGTACCGTGGCCACAGTTGTCACACGGCGGGTCGTCTTCTTCGTGGGGTTTCCCACACCACTCACACCGCCATTCCATCGACTGACGATAGGGTACCGGTGCGAAAATAAGTACCGTTCGCCGTCAGCAGGATACGATTTCAGCAAACGGAGCGGCGAGGACTGTGCGCCGACGTCAGGACTGCTGTGTCAAAACTCCTACAGACGGATTGCCACGCCACGGTCGTCGAGGTACTCTTTGGTCTCCTCGATAGAGTACTCGCCGAAGTGGAAAATCGAGGCAGCGAGTGCGGCGTCTGCGTCGGCTTCGGTGAACACCTCGTAGGCGTGTTCCGGGGAGCCACACCCGGAGGATGCAATGACCGGCGTCGAGACGGCGTCACAGACAGCGCTCATCAACGGGAGGTCGTAGCCTTCCTTCGTGCCGTCGGCGTCGATAGAGTTGACGAACAACTCGCCAGCGCCACGGTTTTCGGCCTCCTGTGCCCACGCGACGACGTCTGTTCCGGTACCCTCGCGACCGCCTTTGACGGT
>CAZFOF010000036.1:0-13135 GCA_964520265.1 uncultured Halobacteriales archaeon
CTTAGGACGCTGTCCCGTAGGGGTCCGCCGGTTCAAATCCGGTCCCGCGCACTGAACGAACGTAGTGAGCGAGGGAGCAGGCACGGATTTGAACCCAGAATTTCTACACGCCAGAGACGCACTCGCCTGGGAGACACTCAAACCGTCGAACGTGACAGAGAGTTGCGGGAGCCATCGCCGACCTCACGTGCGACAGCGACGATTCCTTCGATATCGCCGTCGATGGAGAGTGGCGTAAGTCGATAGGAGAGTGTCTGCTCGCCAGCGACTGGGAACTGACCAGTGAAAGTTCCGCAGAGTTCGTCGCGATGGCCGTCGAGGAGTTCCTGATACGGGTCACCGTCGTACTGTTCTCTGAGCAGGGGGACGAGATTGCTCTGTTGGCCCTCGAGTTCACTTCTGGTGGTACCGTAGAACTCCGCCAGATACTCGTTGACGAGTTCGAATTTCCCGTCCTCGTCGTAGATGCAGGCGGCTTCTCGCATATTGTGAATCATATGTTTGTAGCAACGCAACTCCTGTTCGCGCTCTTTTTGTTCGGTTACGTCCTCCTGGAACCCGACGAAGTGCTGCACCTCGCCGTTTTCCCCGGCGATGGGTGCAATCGAGATGTGGTTCCAGAACTCGGTACCGTCGCTCCGGTAGTTTTTGAGCGTGCCAGAGAAGGGCTGACCGGCATCGATAGCCTGTCGCATCTCCACAGTCTTGGCCGCATCCGTTTCTGCCCCCTGGAGCATCCGAGGGTTCTCGCCACAGGCTTCGTCTGCGCTGTAGCCAGTCATCTGCTCGAATTTCTCGTTGACGTACACCATCGGATTGTCTTCGAGTGTCGGGTCGGTCATACAGATGCCGACCGGTGCCTCGTTCATCGCTCGACTGCGGAGTTCGAGATTCTGCTCGTGCTCCTTTCGCTTGGTAATATCACGCACAGTGTACAGCGTCGTCCCCCCGTGGATATCGACGTTTTTGACCGTCACGAGGACAGTTCTCTTCTCGCCAGAGTCCGTCGTAATCTGTGTCTCGATGTTCGATAACTCCCCTTCTGCATCAAGTTGCTGCTGGTCGAACAGGTGCTCGTCGAAGAGTTCGTCGACGGAGCCGAAGTCCAGTACTTCCTCCTTCGAATACCCGAAAATAAAGTGCACATTCGGACAGACGTAGGTAAAGTCACCGTCGTCGTCCGTGATGAGGACGGTATCGGACATATTCCACAGCGTCGTCCTGTAAAGATCCTTGGCTTTTTCGAGTTCTTGTTCCGCCCGATAGCCTTCGTATGCGTTGAGGATGCGGTTAGCCAGAATCTGGTACTGGTCTGTGCCGCTTTGTTTCTGGAGGTAATCGTTCGCACCAGCCGCGAATGCATCGCTTGCGACTTCTTCCGAACCTTTCCCCGTGAACAGCAGAAACGGAAGTTTCGGAAACTCCTCTCGAACTTCCGAGAGAAACTCGATCCCGTCTTTCTCGGGCATATCGTAGTCGCTGACGATGCAATCGAACGATTCGCCGTCTCCCATCAGGCGGTCGAGACCAGCCTCTGCACTGGTCTCGGTGCAAACTGTGAATCGGTCGTCTTCCTGCTCTAGAGCCGCCTTGACTACCTTCCCCATTCCTGGATAGTCGTCGATGTGTAGCACTCGAACCGAGTTTTCCATGGATGGAAATGATAATCAGTTGTAAAGTATTTAGTGGCCAATCTATCAGCCATGATAATGAAACGTGAGCGAGAGAAAACGGGGGTGTCCACCACAGGTCGGCGTCGGAGACACGTCTGTGCCAGGCGTGAAAAGACGGGAGAGAACAACAGACAGTCAGCCGAGTCGGGTCGTCTCGATTAGCGTGTCGCCACATACGGGGCAAAGGCCAATCGCGAGGTCGACACGTGCGGTGTAGTCACAGAGGGTGCATTCGTAGTACGGTACTTCGGACGTGGTCGCTGACTCACTTTTGCTCATCGTGTGTTCAATTAGAACGAGTTAATCCACTTAATTGTTTTGTGGAAGTCCATAATAGGACATTATATGATTAGTGAAACCCCGATAGACTTGTTGTTCATCATCTTTTCCCGTGAGGTGTGGACACACGTATCGATTAATTCAAGCGAGATTGTGCCGATACCAGTAGACGTGCAAACAGTGATGGGGTGGACGAGATGACACGATTCGTGCTGGTCGCTGGGACGACGGCGACGGGGAGTATCGATGGCATCAGTGCGGCAGGAGCCGACCCGGACGTGATGGGACACACGCCGAGTGCAGACGCGGAGATTCTGGCCTACGGGTCGACGGTTCGGTCACCGGTTGTCCCGGTGAGTCCGTCGGGGTGTCCGACGCCGGCGGTGTTGACGCGAGCCGTCCGGGAAGAACTGGATTTTGAACTCACCGTCGTCGATGGAGGGCTGACAGAGCCGACGGCCGCACCGACCGTGACCGTCGGGGCACGCGCCGGCGGCGACATCCGCCAGCGCGACCCCGTTCCCACCGCGCCGGGAGCCTACGAGGCCGCTCGGCAGTTCGGGCGGAAACTGCCGGACGACCACATCGTCGTCGCCGAGACGATTCCCGGCGGGACGACGACCGCGCTGGGCGTGTTGGCGGCACTGGGCGAGCGAGAGGTCGTCTCCTCGTCGCTCCCGGAAAACCCCATCTCGCAAAAGCGTGCCGTCGTCGAGGAGGGACTAGAGGCGAGTGGTCTCTCTCGCGGTGGGCTGGCCGGCGAGCCAAAAGAGGCACTGCGGGAGATGGGCGACCCGGTGTTGGCGACAGCAGCGGGTTTCGCCCTCGGTGCAATCGAGAGTGACACTGCCGTCACCTTCGGCGGTGGCACACAACTGCTCACCGTGGTAGCACTGTTGCGCCACGCTGGCATCGAAACGCCGCTTCCCGTGACGACGACATCGTTCGTCACCACCGACGACGTCGAGCAACTGGCAGCGGACATCGACGCGGAACTGACCGCGACCGACCCTGGGTTCGCCGGCTGTGACCATCCAGCGATGGCCGCTTACGCGAACGGAGAAGCAAAGGAGGGCGTCGGTCTCGGTGGTGCGCTCGCACACGCCTCGCGTGCAGGGCTGTCGATGGAAGTCGTCCGGGAACGCATCCAAACCGTCTACGACCGCGTCGTCGACACAGCCAACAGATGAACGGAATCGTCCTCGCCGGGACGAGTTCGGGCGTCGGCAAAACAGTCGCGACACTCGCAGTCAGCGAGGCCCTGGCGGAGGCCGGCTACGACGTACAGCTGGCAAAAGCCGGGCCAGATTTCATCGACCCGAGCCACCACGAAGCGGCGACGGGGAAACCATCGCGGACACTCGATTGCTGGCTGGAAGGCGAAGACGGGCTCCGCCGAAACTACCACCGGGGAACGGGAGATATCTGTATCGTCGAAGGAGTGATGGGGCTGTACGACGGCGACGCGTCCAGTACGGCGATGGTCGCGGAAGCGCTTTCGCTGCCGGTCGTGCTGGTCGTCGACGCCAGCGCAGGGATGGAAAGCGTCGCGGCGACGGCGCTTGGCTTCCAGCGATACGCCGACGTGTGTGGCCGAGACATCGACGTCGTCGGCGTCATCGCTCAGCGTGCCCACGGGGGACGCCACGAGAACGGTATCAAGGAGGCACTCCCGGACGGATTGGACTACCTGGGTCGAATCCCACCAGATAACTCCCTGGAGATTCCCGAACGGCACCTTGGACTGCATATGGGTGAAGAAACGGTGATTCCGACGGAAGCACTCGAAGAAGCGGCCGCCACGATACGCTCCGAGCGACTGGTCGAAGTCGCTGGAACACCCGAGTCGCCACCCGAGAGAGAAAACGAGACACCATCACCAGCCGACGCTCCCACGATAGCCGTCGCTCGCGACAGCGCCTTCTGTTTCATCTATCCGGCGGTCATCGAGCGTTTGCGAACCGCGGGAACAGTTCGAACCTTTTCACCGGTGGCCGGTGACGACCTGCCGGCCGCCGATGCTATCTATCTCCCTGGCGGCTACCCCGAATTATACGTCGACGCGTTGGCCGACAGCAAGACGCTCGACGCCATCGCCACCCGAGCAGCGGCGGGATGTCCCGTCCTCGGCGAGTGTGGCGGACTCATAGCGTTGAGCGAATCGCTGACGACCACAGACGGGGAGACAGCGGCAATGGCCGGAGTCCTGCCTGCGAGCGTCGAGATGCACGAGAGGTACCAGGCGCTGAACCACGTCGAGTTGCGTGCCCGAGAAGATACGCCGATAGCCGACGCCGGTGAGACACGCCGCGGTCACGAATTTCACTACTCCAGTGTCACGCTGGGCGACGACGCTCGCCTCGCATTTGACGTGGAGCGGGGTGACGGAATCGAGGACGCTGCTGACGGACTCACTGAGTATCAGACACTCGGCATATACACGCACTGTCACGCCGAGAGTGGCATGATAGACACACTCATTCGCCGCGCTGGGCACTGAGACGTATGACACGCGCAATTCGCGCGACGGACACGCCACAAGGCTTTTTCGTGTCGTCAGAGTTGATACGACAATGACCGGGCTTGAGGAACTGTTCGAGGAAGTCGGTGCGGATATCGACGCTGTGTTGTTGTTCTCCCCAAGCACCGCAGCAGTCGAGCGTTTCAGCGAAGACGACCAGCCAGAGGTGATAGTCGTCGCACCGGAGAACACAGTCGAAGCCGAACAGTTTGTCGAGTTGCCGCTGGATTTCACCGACATCACTGGACGGGTTCGCTTCGGCATCGAAGGAGCCGTCAAACAGGAGATTATCACCGACGAACAGACCGTCGTCTGTGCGACGGCGGCCTTCGGTGACGACATCGACACCGTCATGCGAGTACACGCAGACCAGTTCACGCGGACGGGCGTCTACGACCTCTTTGTCAACTCGCGTGCAGAGCCTGCAGTCGTCCGTGACGTGTTCGAGGTCTGTATCGAACTCGGCAAGAAAGGACAGAAAGGCAAGCAGGTGGGTGCACTGTTCGTCGTCGGCGACGCAGGAAAGGTGATGAACAAATCCCGGCCGCTGTCGTACAACCCCTTCGAGAAATCTCACGTCCACGTCGGCGACCCCATCGTGAACGTGATGCTCAAGGAGTTCTCCCGCCTGGACGGTGCCTTCGTCATCTCCGATTCGGGGAAAATCGTCTCCGCGTACCGCTATCTCGAACCCTCCGCCGAGGGCGTCGACATCCCGAAAGGACTCGGGGCACGCCACATGGCAGCCGGGGCAATCACACGTGACACCAACGCCGTGACCATCGTCCTCTCCGAAAGCGACGGGATGGTCAGGGCGTTCAAAGGTGGTGAACTGATACTGGAACTCGATCCGGAGGAATACTGATGCAGTTCGACTGGGCGCAACTCATCAGACGGATTTTCTCACCAGAGACAGCGTTTACGCTGTCTGTTGCCGTCCTCTTCATCGGCATCGTTGTCGCCTACTGGGCCTGGAAGTGGGTCGGCAGGTCGCTTCGAGGACTCGGCGTCGACGAGGCTGTCGAAGGCACTCCATTCGAGCGAACCGCACAGAGTCTCGGTACTTCGACAGTGAGTATCCTCTCACAGCTGTCGGCACTGTTTGTCTACATCACTGCTATCATTTTCGCACTCAATATCGCCCAGTTCATCGATACACGGTTGTTCTGGGCACAGTTGACGGCGTACCTGCCGCGACTGTTTATTGCTGCCATCGCCGTCGTGCTCGGACTGGTCGCGGGTGATAAAGCTGCACTGATAGTCAGCGACCGTCTGAAGAGCATCAAACTCCCTGAAGCCGAGATTATCCCGAGCATGGTCAAGTACAGCATCTTCTACATCGCCGCCTTGCTCGCGTTGTCACAGATTGGCGTGGCGACGAACGCGTTGCTCATTCTCCTGGCTGCCTACGCGTTCGGACTGGTGTTCCTCTCCGGACTCGCGTTCAAGGACTTGCTGGCAGCGAGTGCCGCCGGCATCTATCTGTTGCTCGTCGAGCCGTACGCAATCGGTGACAAAGTCGAAATCGACGACAAGCGCGGCATCGTGCAGGAAATCGATATGTTCGTCACCCACATCGAGACCAACGGCGAGGAGTATGTCATCCCCAACCAGCGCGTTTTGCAGTCGGGAATCATCCGAATCCGCGAGTGACGACTCCGAGACATCACTGTCTGACCGACTGTTCTGCCACCCTGTAACTGCACTTCCAACTCGTGGTCGGGAATCGGTGACACACAGTGACAATGACGCTGTGAAAACCGATGAGGTGGAGGTGCGTGTCATGCTATGGGATCCTATCACACAGTGAGATTCCAAATCGAGCTGAAACGGACTCAATACCCCTAGAAACCGGCGTGAGAGTGTCCCGGCCGCACAGACTGGCCACACCACTATATAAAGAGTTCGGTTTATATTATATACTCCCGATGTTCAGAGGGTCGTGATTGAGACACAGGCGGTAGAGCGTCTGAGGCCAGCGTTCAGGAAGAAGTTTGTTAACGCAACTCAAGGTACTACTATAACCCTCCAGTTGCTATGTGCAGTTGACTATGAAGAAGCAGGAGCTCATTCACCTACACGGCCTGCTCGCACAGGTACAGAATCACTACGAAGAAGAAACAGGGAGTACCGTCGAGCACGACGAGTACGCGAAACTGGGCGTCCAGCCGACATCTATCCACAAGTCGAAAACAGACCACAAAGCGGCTGTTTTCGCTATTGCAAACGGAATTACCTCTGCGATGACTGAAGAAGAAGTCGAGCGCGTTTCTGCGGCTGCTGACTGACGACGTATTTTCGGCTCCAGACTGGAGCCACACGCATCTGGTTCGTGAGTGACGTCACTACGCAGTCGCTACTTCGAGCAAAAAGAGACTGAAACGCGCTATTCGTCGATGAGTTCCTCGAACTCGGGCAACACGTCGTCGCTTTCGGCAGTCGTCTCCGTCGAGGTATCGGATTCGGCCTCGTCTGTCGTCTCTTCAGATTCGTCTTCGGCGTCGTCTTCGTCCTCGTCGTCCTCGATAACCTCGATTTCGAGAACGTCGAGCGGGATGTTCTTCAGTCGCTGTCCGATTTCCTTTCGTGCGATGCGGGCCGCGTGTTCCTCGCGTTCGACGTTGAAGACGGTCATCTCCAGTTCGAGTGCGACGAGGCTCTCGTCGGCCGCGATGAACGCCGGTTCGAGTTCGTCACCACAGTGTGGGCACGACCGCTCACCCATGTTTATCTCGACATAATTGAGGTCAGGATTCAACATTTCACCAGTTTTGGAGATAGCGATGCGGACTGCCTCGTCCGGTGTCTCCACGTCATATACTGGCACTGCTGCCTCGACGACAACTCTGCAGTTCATACTCTGTCATTGTCTTGGAAACAATATGAAGGTTAGCCCGACAGCGACTCGAAACCCCGAAGGCAACGCCGCCCCTGTCTCTTGCTGATGGAACAGGGGCAGATTCCGATTGCAAGTCTCGACGGCGGGTTCGACCTCCAGGCGACGGTGGAGAGTGGCCAGTCGTACCTCTGGTGGCGAGCCGACGGCAACGACTACGAGGCCGGCACCTACGGCGACGATGGCTGGTATCTCACGACGACGCGTGCCTCGGATGACCCTGCCGTCATCCGTGTCCGCCAGACAGACGGACACGTCGAGTGGCACTCCACCGTCGACGCCGAGGCTATCTTGCGAACCCGTCTCGGGCTCGACGACGACCTCGTAACGATTCGGGACAGCGCACCCGACGACGCCCTCATCGAGGACGCCTACGACGAATACTGGGGAATGCGTATCGTCCGCGACCCGGCCTTTGCGGGGACGATTTCGTTTATCTGCTCTGCACAGATGCGTGTCTCGCGGATACACCGGATGCAACAGTCCCTCCGAGAAGCCTTCGGAACGCCCGTCGAGTTCGACGGCGAGACGTACCACGCCTTCCCGACGCCAGACCAACTCGCCGCGGCGAGTGAGGAAGAACTGCGCGACCTCAAACTCGGCTACCGCGCCCCATACGTCCAACGCACGGCGGAGATGGTCGCCAGCGACGGCCCCAACCCCGCAAACGCCACGGGACGCGCCTACGAGGACGCGCGTGAGTATCTCACGCAGTTCGTCGGCGTCGGTGAGAAAGTGGCAGACTGTGTGTTGCTGTTCTCGCTGGGCTATCTGGAGGCAGTGCCACTCGATACGTGGATTCGGAAGACAATCGAGGAGTACTACCCCGACTGTGAGAAGGGGTCGTATGCCGCCACGTCGCGAGCACTGCGCGAGCGTCTCGGCGGCGAGTACGCTGGCTACGCACAGACCTACCTCTTTCATTACCTCCGGAACCGCGACCAGTAGCGACCTGGCTGTCGAGGCAACCGACACCCGAATCTTTTGGAGTCGCCCACAAACTGTAGCGTATGAGCGAGCGAACGCGTGCACACGTCTACGTGACGGGCAACGTCCAGGGTGTCTACTTCCGTGCGACGACACGCAGCGAGGCCGAACAGCGCGATATCGACGGCTGGGTGCGAAATCTGAACGACGGCCGTGTCGAAGCCGTCTTCGAAGGCCCCGAGGCAGACGTGGCTGAGATGGTCGACTTTTGCCACGAAGGAAGTGACAGCGCCCGCGTCGACGACGTCTCGGTCACCTACGAGGAGCCAGAGGGAGCCGGTGACTTTCGGATTCGGTACTGATACTCCCGGCTATACTTCCGTGAACAGATTTGGCACAACGGGGTGCCAGAATCGTTCACGAAGTTATACCCAACAGTATGAGAGTCCCCACAGTTTTGACACCGCCAGACGTACCTCGGGGTATGATTACTGGCTCTGAGATGGCAGTCGTCGACGCCAACGCGGCGGCGCTTGGCGTGCCACGGAAACAGCTCATGGAGTCGAGTGGGAACGCGATTGCACGGACAGTCCGACAACTGGCGATGCCGGGTGAGACGGTCACAATCGTCGCCGGACGCGGCAACAACGGCGGTGACGCATTCGTCGCCGCCCGATTCCTCGATACGTTCGACTGCCGTGTGCGCTTGCTCGGTCGCCCAGACGCGATTTCGACCGACATCGCCCGGGAGAACTGGGACGCACTCCAGCGCTCGGCGGCCGACATTCACGAGGTCCGCGATTCGGCCGATCTCGATCTCGGTGACCCCGACGTAATCGTCGACGCCATGCTGGGCACCGGTATCAGCGGGTCGCTCCGCGAACCGGCCGCGACGGCCGCCACAGCAATCAACGACAGCGATGCAACCGTTCTCTCTGTCGACGTTCCCTCGGGACTGGACGCAGACGCCGGCGAGTTGGCGGCGAATGCTGTCGACCCCGACCACGTCGTCACGTTTCACGATACGAAACCAGGACTGGACGACCTCGATGCGCCCGTCACTATCGCCGAAATCGGAATTCCAGAAGCAGCAAGCACCTTCGTCGAGCAGGGTGACCTCCTGCGACTCTCGCGTGACCCACAGAGCCACAAAGGTGACCACGGGGAGGTGCTGGTCGTCGGTGGTGGCCCCTACGCTGGCGCGCCCGCATTAGCGGCGCAGTCGGCGTTGCGTGCCGGTGCAGACCTCGTCCGAGTCATCACGCCCAGTGCTGTCGCTCACGAGGTACAGGGATACAGCGAGAACCTCATCGTCAGGCCACTGGAGGGAAGCCAGTTCGAACCCGGCCACGTCGGGCCGACGATGGAGTTGGCACGCGACCACGATACGCTGGTCGTCGGCCCCGGCCTCGGTGACGACGAGGACACGCTGGAAGCCACGCGTGCGCTCCTCGGCAGTTTCGACGGGACGGCCATCGTCGACGCTGACGCGCTCCAGGTCGTCTCCGAAGTCGAAACCGACGCGGAACTCATCTGTACGCCCCACCAGGGAGAACTGGTCGCGATGGGCGGCGAGACGGCAGACGACTGGCGCGAGCGCCGCGAACTCGTCGAAGAGTTCGCCGCAGACATCGGACACACGCTGCTGGTGAAAGGAGCCACCGACGTGGTATCCGACGGTGAGACGACACGCGTCAGCCGGACGGGGAATCCGGGAATGACAGTCGGCGGGACAGGCGACGTACTCGCTGGCGTCGCCGGGGCACTCGGTGCGACACAGCGTCCACTCGACGCTGCAGCGATGGCCGCGTTCGTCACGGGTCGTGCCGGCGACGCTGCCGCCGAGACTGCCGGTAACGGGCTGGTCGCGACTGATATTCTCGAGTGTATCCCGGGTGCGATGGAACCAGACGGATAGGTGAAACACACCGAAGAAGCTCGAACCGACGGGAAAAATTATGCCGAAGCACCGGCTCCGACGAGGTCACTGGCTTTGGCCCGTGCTTGCTCGACGACGGAGGGACGGGCTTCGAACTCGATGACGACCTGGTCGCCGTAATCGACGGTGTCGACGTTGGCGTTGTCGTGAATCCACGAGACGACGCTCATCGTCTCGTCGGTCATCGGGAGCACCAGCCGTTCTCGCTCGAAATCCGGGAGTTCCTGGTGGATGCGTTCCCGGAGCTGGTCGACATTCGCACCGCTGCGTGCGCTGACTGCGACGGGATTCGGTGCGAGTGCGGACAGTGCCGAGCGCTTGCGTTCGAGTTCGGCCTCGTCGACCGTGTCGATTTTGTTGAGGACGGTGACGATGGGTGCCTCGTTGCGCTCGTACAGCGTATCGTGAGAGGTCACGAGTTTCTCGCGAATCTCCTCGACGGATTCGCCGACGTCGACGACGAGCAAGACCAGGTCAGCGCGGTAGACAGCATCGAGCGTCGACTTGAACGACTCCACGAGCCAGTGTGGCAGGTCGGAGATGAACCCGACAGTGTCTGTGACCAGTACGTCACGGCGCTCCATGTCGGCCTTGCGGGTCGTCGTTCCGAGCGTCGTGAACAGTCGGTCTTCGGACTCGGCCGTCGAGTCCAGGTCGTCGTGGAGGTTCTCGTTTTCGTCCACGTCGAGGTCTGCTGCCAGTTGGCGCAGCAGTGTCGACTTCCCGGCGTTCGTATAGCCGGCCATCGCGACAAGGTCGAACCCCGACTCTCTGCGTTGCTCGCGGCGGTGTTCTTCGGTCTGTTCGATCTGTTCGAGTTCGTCACGAATCCGTGCGATGCGTGCCTTGATGTCGCGCTCGCGGCTCTCGTCGTACTCACCGAGACCCATGAACCCCGGCCGCTCGTCGCGTTTCGCGAGACTCGCTTTGGCCTCTGCTCGCGGGAGTTCATAGCGCAGTTCGGCCAGTTCGACCTGGAGCTGGGCCTTCCGCGTCTGGGCTCGCTGGCCGAAAATCTCAAGAATGAGACGGAACCGGTCGACAATGCGAACTCCCTCGGGGAGCTTGTTCCCGATGTTGTAGGTCTGGTAGGGGCCGAGTTGGTTGTCACAGACGATAGCTTTCGCGTCGGCTTCGACGACTCGGCGGGCGAGCGTTTCGGCTTTGCCTTCACCGAAGTGATACGCGGGGTCTTCGGTTCGCGTCTGTGTCACCTCTCCGACGACCTGGTACCCGGCTGACCGCGCGAGTTCGGTTATCTCGGCGGTGTCTGGGTCGCCACTGTCGACACGTTTGGCGATAATGGCACGTTCTGTCTGCGGTTGCTCTGCCGTCACTTACTAACTGCTAAGGCAGCCCGATATTTAAATCCGGGCTCGACAATCGCTTGCGGGCACAAAGGACTTATACACTCGGTGTCAGCCTCAACACATGGCTCTAGACCTACCGGGACTGGGTATGCAGATGGGAGGGAGCGCACTGATGGGCGCTATCATCGGGTTCGCCGCGAAAAAGGTCGCGAAGGTGATCGCCATCCTCGTCGGTCTCGAACTGATGCTGTTCAAGTTTCTCGAATCTCGCGGCGTGCTCACGGTGAACTGGGACGCACTGACGAACGCGTCGGAGGCCGCGGCAAATCAGGGTGCCCAGGCAACACAGAGCATTATCGATACGTTCGTCGCAACCGCGGGCATCGGTGCGAGCTTCGCAGGCGGCTTCATGCTCGGTTTCAAGCGAGCGTGACGCTCAGCGTGTGTTGATGTCGTCTTCGTCCTGAATAATTTCTGTCTCTGCGTTGCCGCTCGAAACTTCGTTGACCAGATCGTAGAAGTCATTTTGCATCCCCGCAGGGAACTCGACGACGCCGACCCAGGAGCCATCAGACTGCCACTCCTCGCGCTCCAGGTCGCCGAACTCACGAACTTTCGCCTGGCCGGAGCCGGCGTAGTCGGCTGGCAGATGGACAGCGACAGTCACCGTATCGAAACGGATTGGAATCACAGGGCGAAGTTCTTCGAGCGCCTCGTCGACCTGATTTTCGACAGGCTCCATCGGGTCGATTTTGAAGTCTGTCTCCTCCAGTGCGGACTCGATGCGCTCGGGCGGATGGGGCGCGTCGTCCATCTGGGGATTGACCGCGTTGCGCGTGATGCGGTTGACGAGTTGTTTGTGCTTTTGTTCTTGCATCTCCCGGCGCTGGTCGGCCGTAATCTGGATTTCGCCCTCTTTGATGACCTCGGGAATAATCTCTATGGGGTCGGTCGTATCGAAGACATCTTCCAGCGCAGTCTCGGCGGGGCGGTCACCCCGAGAGGCGTTTTCGAAGACGTCCTCTGCGGCGATAACCGACTCCAGGTCACCATCGAACTCTCCGCGTTTGATTTCGAGCGCAGCGTCCGGGTCGACCAGTACCTCGAATCGTTCGCCGTGGGATTCGAGGCGCGCCGTCACCGCCTCGTCAAGCGATATCATACGCGGTGATACTGCCCCCCGATAAAAAGGTGTTTCCCGACATCCGCGAAAACTGCGAGTTCGTTACTCGGCGTCTTCGTCGTCGTCCGTAGCCAGGAGGTCGAACTCCTCCAGATGGTCGACTTTCTCCTCGTCGGTGAGTTCGTGGAACTGCTCGGTCTCCACGTCGATTTTTGCCACGCCGATGCCCTCTGGTGTGAGTTCGTCGTCGTTGACCGAGGCGAGTGCCTCGAGTGCGAGTTGGACGCCGTCTTCGAGTACGAGCTCGTCGCTGTAGTTGTCTTCGAGATACTCGCGGATATCGTTGCGGTCGGCACCGACGGCGAGTGCCTTCCACTCGTAGGGCGTCCCCGAGGGGTCGGTCTCGTAGAGCCGGGGCTCGCCGTCGGCGATGCCGGCGATGATGAGCGCGACGCCGAACGGGCGCG
>CAZFOF010000037.1:0-12877 GCA_964520265.1 uncultured Halobacteriales archaeon
AGCGCATCAACGCGACGGGCGAAGTCGACGAACAGCTCGTCTGGGGTGACGACCTCTCGACGGAGGCAGAGCGCGCGCTCGGTGACGACGTTGGCACCCACTACTTCATCACCGACTGGCCGAGTGAGATCAAGCCGTTCTACATCAAAGACCACGACGACGACGAACAGCTCTCGACTGGCTTCGACCTGATGCACCCGCGGCTGGAACTGGTCTCGGGCGGCCAGCGTGAACACCGCTACGAGCACCTCATCGAGGGCTTCGAGCAGCAGGGACTCGAACCCGAGGCGTTCGACTACTACACGAAGATGTTCAGATACGGAATGCCGCCCCACGCCGGCTGGGGACTGGGTGGCGAGCGCCTTGTGATGACGATGCTCGGGCTGGAGAATATCCGCGAAGCGGTGCTGTTCCCGCGAGATCGCCAGCGGCTGTCGCCGTAGGCGACGGCGCTGCCCGGCGAGGGGGAACAGGGAACAACTCCGTTGTGACCGGGTTCCCGCAAAAGAGCCTCAAAAAACAAGAAGGCGATTCGCGGCTGTGACAGTGTCTCAATGCAAATTTGAGCTAATAGCAATCCTTATTCCTCCGGCCCGAGTAACATTCATAATGTCCTCCGGTGAGGATAAGTCTGGGGAGAGCCAATATGAAGGCGAAATTCCCCTCCAAGCGGTTCACGAGGTTTTCAAGCAGCGGGATGATCGCGCGCGCCCGCTGACAGCGAGTGACATCATGAACACAATCGGCTGCGCGCGCCGAACGGCCCACAACAAGCTCAACGAACTCGTGGAGCGCGATGTCCTCGAAACCCGGAAAGTTGGTTCCCGAAGCCGCGTCTGGTGGGTTCCCATCAGGGACGACGATGAGGACTCAGATTCGATGGAACCGGCGGTGAGAGGGCTGATAAATCAGATTGACCTCCCCGGCACCGGAAAGACGCTCGAAAAGCGTCGTGAAGCATTGTCCTCCGCGTATCTCTTTCTCCAGGAGCATCCGGAAGCCAAGAAGTCCGACTTTCTCCAGGAAGTGTTCCCCGAAAATCCTGCTGGGTTCGAGACGGCCGAAGGATGGTGGAACGCTATCCAGCCCGCACTCGCCGAGTTGCCGGGCGTCGACCCACCCGAGGAGCGCGGCCACATCTGGTATTTCCTCGGTGGGTGAACGAGAGTCCGTCTCGGGGTCGGTTCGTCGTGGCATCGTTCCAAGCTCGTGAGTTCTGCGAAGTTGTCCCAATGTGTCTGGTCAAACAGTACGTGACCTGCTGATTCCAACGCCCTACGGCGGGTCGAGAGACTCCGGCAAGTCGGTCAGGAGTCCCACTGCGACCGTGTAGTCGCGTGCACGCACCGGATACTTGATGCCAGTTACAGATCCCACTAGAGAGTGAAATTTCGGGATAGAACTCGTCTGAAAGCCATTCTATGTCAGTAAAAATGATTTCATTTCCCCACCCAAATTTATAAGTGATTCCAGGTTGGTGCTAGACTCATGCCAGAATCCGATGGCAGCCGAACACAGTCCCGAATCGGGCGTCGAACGTACCTCAAAAGCGCTGGTGTCGCAGCACTAGCCGGATTGGCCGGTTGTACCGGCGGCGACGGCGGCAGTGATGGCGGCAGTGACGGCGGCAGTGATGGCGGCAGTGATGGCGGCGACGGCGGCAGTGACGGTGGTTCGACAGGCGGTGGTTCCACCTCGTACAAGATTGGCGTCATTACTGCTCGAAGTGGCTCCTACTCGTTCCTCGGTAAAGGCGAGTACGAGGGCGCAGTGCTCGCAAAGGAGGACGTGGAGAACGACCTCGGTGTCGATATCGAAATCGTCGAGGAAGACACAGAAACAGACCCCAATACGGGCCTCGAACGGATGAAACGACTCGTCAACGAGGAGCGGGTCGACGCCGTGCTCGGCGGCGTTTCCTCCTCGGTCGCAATCAAGATGGGCAACTGGGCCTCCGAAAACGGCGTTGCCTATATGGCTGCCGGGTCACACTCCGACCAGACCACCGGCGGCAAATGCGCGACAAACATGTTCCGCCCGACGTGTTCGAACTCGATGCTGGCGAACGCACTCGGGAGTCAGATGGCCGGCTACGCCGACTCGTGGCACATCATGTTCGCAGATTATACCTGGGGACAGACGGGTGCCAAAGCTATCAAGGGGGCACTGAAAGCGAACAACACCGAAATTACCGGGGAAACCGCGACACCGTTCCCGTCCGACGACTACACGCAGTACCTCAACGAAGCCGCCAACTCCGGCGCAGAAGGGCTGGCAGTCGTCATTGCCGGAACCGACCAGCGAATTGTCACGGAGCAGTTCAACAACCGCGACATCGACATGAAGATGGCCGGTCCGCTGTTCGAGGAGAGCGTCTTCTGGGGCATCGGCAAGGAAGCGGCCGCGAACGCGGGCCTGTGGGCGGCACCGTGGGCTGCCTCGTCACCGTCCAGCGAGCACGGCGAGGAGTTCAAACAGCGCATCGCCGACGAGTTCGGCTCGTCACCGTTCTCGCGACACTACATGGGGTACACCTCGATGGATCAACTCGTCCGGGCCGCAGATCGGGCCGGGTCGGTCAGGGGCTCGGAAATCTCTGCCGAACTGGAAGGACACGAAGTGCAGAACCCGATCAAGGACGGCCATGTCCACTGGCGCGCCGACGACCATCAGCTCATCCAGCCAGTCGACACCGTTCAGGCACTCCCTGTCGACGAGATGCAGGACGACCCGTACAAATCGTGGTTCGAACACACGAGCACGACCTCTGGCGAGGATGTCGCCCGAAGCGTCGAGAACACGGGGTGTGACCTGTAATGACCCCAGGCCGTGTGCTGAAGCAGGCGGAAACTAACCCCGCACTCACCGAGAGATGACTGACGAAGCGGCAGTTCAAGCGCGGATTGAAGCGCTACTGAGCGGACAGTCCTCGTCAGCGCTGGCCTGGTGGGCAGTCCTCGTGGTGTTCACCGTGATCACCCTCGGGTACGCCATAATCAACCAGCCAGGTCTCTTCGTGGACAACCTCATCGGTGGGCTCGTGTACGGGATGATACTCGTCATGATTGCCCTCGGCCTGGCGCTCATTCTCGGCCTGATGAACGTTGTCAACTTCGCCCACGGAGCGCTGTTCATGGGCGGCGCGTACGTCGCATACCACATCGTTGCGGTGCTCGGCCTCTCGTTTTGGGTCGCACTGGTGGTCGCGCCCCTCGCAATCGGCGTCGTCGGTATCGTGATGGAAGTAGCGGTGTTGCGACGCCTCTACGGCCAGGAGCCGATCGTCGGCCTCTTGGCGACGTTCGGACTGACGCTTATGTTCCAAGAGGTAGTGCGTGCGACCTGGGGCTCGACACCGCTTCGGTTCGACACGCCAGCATTGATTTCTGGCTCGGCCGATATCGGTGTCACAACCATCGGGACGTTCCGACTGTTCACCGTGGCTGTATCGGCGCTGGCTGTTGTTGCGACCTACCTCATCGTGACACGGACGACGTTCGGTCTGTCGGTCAGATCCGGCGTCCAGGACGCTGAGATGGCCGAGTTCCTCGGTATCAATCTCCCGCTTCGGTTCACCGCGATGTTCTTCCTCGGCGCGTTCATCGCCGGGCTTGGCGGTGTCCTCCGGGGCGCGGAGGTCGGTATGCAACCGGATCTCGGGTCGTCGTTCATCATCCTGACGTTCATCGTCGTCGTCGTTGGCGGTGTCGGCAGCCTGTTCGGGAGCGTCGTCGCCGGCCTGCTCATCGGTGAGGCCGTCTTCCTCGTGCCGATGATGACCACGTCATTGGCAGAGATCACGGGGATCGCACTCCTCGACATCCAGGGTATCGGCGGTCTCGTCCCCTACCTCGTGATGATTGTCATCCTGTTGGTGAGGCCACGTGGCTTCTTCGGAACGGAGGGATTCCTCGAATGAGCAAAGAAACAGAGACTGAGAGCACGACTGCTGTTGGAACGGTCAATCTGTGGCAGCTACTCGACGAGTACAAGATTCCAGTTGCACTGGTCTTGCTCGTCGTGACGCTCCGGCCAGTCATGTCCCACCCGTGGGTCGCAGGCTATGGACAGATTGCCACGACGATGCTGATATTCATGCTGTTCGTCGCAGGGTTCAATCTCCTGCTCGGGTTCACCGGCGTGCTGTCGTTCGGACACGCCATGTTCTTCGGTATCGGGATGTATGCCGTCGCCATCGGTATCTCGAAGTTCCAGATACCATTTCCCCTGGCGGCACTCGCTGGCCTCGTGCTGGCGGGTCTGCTGGCGTTCAGTATTGGTCGCATCATCATCGACAAAGGTGAGATATACTTCGCGATGCTGACAATCGCGTTCGGCCAGGCGCTGCATTTCATCGTGAACTACAACCCTGGCGGACTGACCGAAGGGTCTGACGGCATCTCACAGAACGCCCTACCACCGTGGATAGAGAGCTTCCGAGGCGCGAAGTCCATCACGTTCCTTCCCGAAATGGTGAACGACTGGTACTTCTTCGTCGGCGCGGTGTTCCTTGTCGCGATGGTCGTCCTCTGGCAGATTATCCGGTCACCGTTCGGACGGACACTCATCGCAATCAAAGAAAACGAAAAACTCGCCCGCGCAATGGGCGTCGACACGACACGGTACAAGAATATCTCTTTCACGATGAGCGCGGTGTTCGCCGCGCTCGCGGGCGTCCTGCTCGAAATTAACGACCAGGGGGCTGTCCTCGAGACGTTCCACTGGACTACCAGTGGAGACGCCGTGTTGATGTCGGTTCTCGGCGGGATGAACTACTTCGCCGGGGCCATCGCCGGCACGTTTGTCTGGCTGTTCTCGGAGGACTATCTCACGTCGTTCGACTTGCTGCATCTCCCGCTGTCGGAGTTCACCCTCGTGACCTTGGACGTGTCGGGTCTACTGGTCTACTGGAAGTTTGCGCTCGGACTCCTGTTCGTGCTCATCATCATCACCTCGCCGCGTGAAGGCGTCTGGGGCTGGGTTCACCGAATCTGGGCGAAAGTGCAGAGCGGACTTCAGGAGGTGCGAAAATGAGTTCCCAGCGAGCAGAGGAACAACCGACCCCCGGCGGCGACCCGCTGCTACAGACGGACGGGCTGACCAAGAAGTTCGGTGAGCTCGTCGCAAACGACGAGGTGAGCCTCACCGTTCGAACCGACGAACTCCGGGCGATAATCGGGCCGAACGGCGCCGGCAAGACGACGCTGTTCAACATGATCACCGGCGCGCTCGAACCAACCGACGGAAGCGTGAGACTCGGCGATGCTGACATCACGGATATTCCAGAAGAGCGCCGGCCACACCAGGGTATCGCGCGCTCGTTCCAGTCGAACCTGATGTTTGAGGACGAAACCGTGATAGAGAACGTTCGCGTTGTCGCCCAGACCGCAGCGTCCGGGCCGTTCTCACTCGACCTACGCGGCAACGGGCGAGACGAACACGTCGAGGCAGCCGACGAGTACATCGACCTGCTCGGTCTCCGCCCGGTCAGAGACCAGCAGACAAAGAACCTCTCACACGGCGACCAGCGCCGACTCGGTATCGCGATGGCGCTGGCCACCGAGCCGGAGGTTCTCTTGCTCGACGAACCGACAAGTGGCATGAGCCCGGGCGAGACGGCCGAAACTGCGGAACTCATCGAGGATATCAAACAGGAGTACGGTCTGACACTCGTGCTCATCGAGCACGACATGGACGTCGTGCTGTCTATCTCCGACCGGATTACCGTCCTCAACCGCGGGAAGGTTCTGGCGACGGGAACCCCGGACGAGATACAGGACAACCAGGCGGTTCAGGACGCCTATCTCGGCGGCGTCAAGGAGGAAATATGAGCTCCGAAACCACACCAACGGCGGAGACAGATGCATCGACCGACCGGGGTGATCCGCTGTTAGAGGTCTCCGGCCTCGAAGCCGGATACGAGACCGGACAAGTGCTGTTCGGCCTCGACTTGTCGGTCAACGCCGGCGAGCGAGTCTCGTTGCTCGGTCGGAACGGTGCTGGCAAGACGACAACGATGCGGTCTATCGTTGGTGCGGACGTGCCCCACGTCCAAAACGGCTCAATAACGTTCGACGGCACGGAGCTGGTCGGCAAACCGCCGTACGAGATCTCCGGCCTGGGCATCAGCTTCGTTCCAGAGGATCGGCAATGTTTCCCGCAGCTGTCGGTCGAGGAGAACGTCCGGGTTGCGATTAATCACGCGCCGGATCCGCGGGATCTCGAAGACGTGCTTTCGCAGTTCCCGGAAATCGAGGAGATGCGGGACAAACACGCCGCAAACATGAGCGGTGGTGAGCAACAGATGCTCGCCATTGCTCGTGCACTCGCGGCGAACCCAGACCTCATGTTGCTCGACGAACCCTCGGAAGGACTGGCCCCGTACATCGTCCAGCGTGTCGAAGAAATTATCGAGAAAATCAACGACGAGGAGGGAATCACCGTCCTCTTTGTCGAGCAGAACGCGGCGATGGCGATGGAAGTCGCCGACCGACACTACATCATGGACGAAGGCCACATTGTCGAGGAGCTAACGACGGACGAACTCCGCGAAAACGAGGAACTCAGACAGACCTACCTCGGGGTCTGATCTACGCCGCTTTTTATAACGCAGCAATCAGGTGTACACGACTGTATGCACTCGAGTACATACTGTGAGAGTGTCACAGTCGACGCGGGCAACGTATCGACGTCGTGGTTGGCGTCGACGGGTCGGTGATTTGCAGGGCTGTTACCTGCCGTCGAAGAAGCGACGGAGGCTGTTCACGGGACTAAATCCAATCCTGTCGTGGCGTTCAACGGAGAAGTTACGCCGTCTACCGAGCGATTGCAATGCGTCAGTCAGAGAGTCGAGGTCGACCGGAGCGTGGATACGGTACGCGTAGGTCGGGGCGTCGTCGACTACGACTGCGACTTTCGGTCGTGCGATGCCACTTTGGTACACTCGAATGCACTTGACAGCTTCATACGAAAATCTGTGTGTCTCCTCTGCCAGTTCGAGGAGTGCGACGACGCCACCGTCTCGATAGCGTTTCTTGGCCTGTTTGCTCGCGTTGTCCACGCTACTGCGCAGTATTCCGAACAACGGGGTGATGTACTCGTACTCCGGAATGAGGAGTTCGGTGGTCGTAAAGAGCAAATCAGCGACACGGAGTGGGAATGTCCCTGTCATCACCAGGTGGACGTGTACCTCGACCGAGTCCGTCCGTGTGCTCTCGTCAGTCACGGCGCTCACCCGCGTTGGTGAACGACTGATTGAGAAACCAGAGGCCACCGGCGAGAAAGAGGAGTCCGGCGAGTCGTCCCGCGAGCGACAGCGCGAGGCCACCGGTGATACCCACACCACCGAAGAGAAACAGAGTTGGGTGCTGGAGACTCCCCTCACTCGTGTGCATCTGTTCGGCGGCGTAGGTGACTACCATCCCGCCCAGTGAGAGACTCGCCACGCCGAGTCGCACGTTCGGTGAAGGAGCGGCGAGTTGTGAGCCGAAAATAGCCGCGAGTCCGGCAGCGTACACCCAGGTATGGTAGTGGGCCAGCCAGTCGAGTGAGAACGCCCGAGCCATCGTCAAAACAGCAACCCTCTTGCACTCTCGACATCCTCGATAGTATCAAGTGCCCTGAGTTTGCCGACTGTCGAGACTGCCATCATCACCAGTTGGAGACTGATGAGCACACCAAAGAGCAGGTATCCACCGGGGTCACTGCTCACGACGTCGATGCTGGTCGAGAACTGTTCGATTCCGAGAGACGTCACAATCCAGTCGCCGATGAGCAACACACTGAAATAGCCGAAAAAGGCGCTCCCACACCAGAGACTCGCAAGGCGTAGCCAGCCTGGCTGTGTGTGCTCTGGCATCCGTGTCGTATTCAGCACGGCCAGCAACGCTGTGTAGGGCCACATCATCACGCCCGACATCGAGGCCGACACCACGAGCAGGCCGAAGGGCTGTTTGATGGGAATCGGGAGCGAGAGGATGACGATTCCCCAGAGGACGAACCCGGTCAAAAGCGACCAGAAAATCCGTGGGAGACTCCAGTTTGCCTCCCGGCCGTGAGCCTCGTAGATGATGTCAGCACTGTTTCGCACGAACGACTCGACAATGCCGTACTCCGTCGTCAACAGGGAGAGAAAGAGGGTTCCGAAGATGAGCGCCGCAGAGACGCGGTCGACCTGGGGGACGATTACTTCAGACCACATCAGGATACCCTCGACAGTCGTCTGCTGTGCAAACTCAGCGGCAATTGCCATCATCAGCGTGGCAACGAGCAACAGTCCACCGACGAACGTGACGAGGTGTTCGAGTTGCACCAGACGCCACCAGGCACGCCAGCGGTTGAGATTCACTGGCGTCGGTGGAAATGTGAATCCATCCTGTTGCACCGGTTCGGGGTCGTCACCTAGCAGTGGATTCTTCACACGGCCCTGATATCGTCCCATACCGTACCCTTTCTCTCTCACCCACAGACTCTCCGAGAGGTTCAGGTACCCGCCGGCACCGGCATAGGCAAGGCCCCCGAGCAAGAGCGCAAAGTCACTGTTTTTCGGCACGCGCCCAATATTGACCAGTCCACCGGGGATTTTGAGCAGTTCGTCGGGGTTCCCGATGAGGAGGAACAACACGATGACCGCAGCCACTGCGATGGCGACGAGTAGCATTTGCATCCGCTCGATGACGTTGTACATCAGCGGTGTCAGCTGGTAGCTCAGCCAGATGAGCACCATCAACCCGATGCCGATGAGCTTCCAGGCGACGAGCGTGACGCCAAATACGTCGATAGACAGCGACTGAATCCCGAGTCCGATTGCGCCGACATCTGCTGCTGTGGCTGCCCATCCCGGCCAGCCGAGACTGACCAGTCCGAGCAGGAGAAATAGGAGTGGCCAGCCCTGAGCGATGCGTTCGAATCCCCGGAAGATGGACTCTCCCGTCGCAATCGTCCACCGCTGGATCTCTGTGTTGATAAAGAACTGTAACAACACCCCCACGAAGAACATCCAGTAGATGCCCCAGCCGTTTCTCGCAATGAGAACCGGCCAGAACAGCGTCTCACCGCTCCCGAGCGACGCACCCAGCATAATCGCACTCGGGCCGATAACGTGGCGCAATTTCGGTGCACGTGGGAGGTCGAGAACGCGGTAGCCGCCACCTTCCTCTTTGTCCTCGGTTCCACGGTCGGGATACGCATCCGATTCGGGAGCGACGTCAAGGTTGTCGTAAGCAGTCGGCATATAGGAACTCGATCGGTACTGCTGTCCCTCCTCGTCGTCCATGAAGACATCACGATTCTCAACCCCGTTGTGGTCGTCCCCCATTGTGAAACAAGCCCCGTCAAAACGTCGTCTGATGGTAAATCTTGAATTGTATAAAAAGTATTCCCTCACAATTAATCAGAATCCGTCCGCAGTTCGCAGGAGAGAATGTATCCTGCAATGCCTCTAGCCGTCGACTTCGCCGATTGCCCGCTCTCTCAGTGTTCCCGTCATCTGCACGCCGTGGTGGTCGGTGCGGCGAATTACCCGCTTGGCCTGGTTTGTCGTGAAGTACTTGTCAGCCATCGAGGCACGTGCGACGACACCGAAGGTTCCGGTCACCGTTGCACCGAGTCCCTCGGCAATTGCACGAAGTCGGCTGTCGTCGGAGACGAGTGCCGCTTGCTCGTCAGCGTCGCGGGCGGCAAGGAGCGCAGCGACGACCACCACATCGCTGGTCGTTGCCGCGACGTCCAGCAGCGTTCGCGCCTCGGTCTCGAAGTCCCCACCACCAGCGTCGGTCGTAACGTCTTCCTCCGAGAGAAACCGCGTCAGATTGGTGTCAGCGGGTTCGACCGTTATCTCGGCGCAAACTGACTCGGGAACGACAACAGTTCCCTCGAAGGTATCGAGGAGGTCGAGTTCACCAATCTGTCCGAGATTGTACAGTGGCGTCGCATCGACGAGAATCATAGCTCTCGTGCTCGTTCGGCGTCGAACCGGAGGTCAGTCTCGTCGAGTTGGGTCGTCAGCCCGTGCTCGTGGGCAACTTCGAGCCACTCACCGATGGAGACGCCCGCAAGCCGAGCGGCCTCGTTGACGGAGATGTCGCCGCTCTGATATCGCTCGACGGCGTGACGCTCCCGAAGTGTCGACAGCCCCTCCCGGAGTGCTTTCCGGATGGTCGTGCTCTTGTCCTCTGCGAGCAGTTCTGCGACCGCCTCTAGCTCGTCGGCATCGTCCTCCGGCATCCGCGCACTGATGGTCGGCATTGTATGCAATGTAATACAACGAAAACACTTGTATGTACGGGTCGAACAAGAGACGCATTTTTGTGAGTGATAATTTGGAACGGAGGTTTGTAAGTAGGTGTCTGTTCGGGTCATGTGATACTGATGAGCACAGGTCAAAACCTCTCTCTGGAACGGTTCCTCGTTGCGGTCGGGGCCGTTCCCATGGCAATCGAACCATACCTTCCGACAATCTTCCGTCGAAATTTCGGCATCCGTCTGTTCGTGTTGGCGTCACTGGTCATCGTGGTCGCGCCAGCCATCGCGGTTCTTTTCATCTCTGACGTTGTCGTCGCGGCCGTCTTCTTCAGCACTGTGACAGCCGTCACCGGCTTCCTCGGCTACTGCGAGATGTACCGCGCACTCCGGGAGATAAACGACCGCGTCCAGGCCGTCGACGACGGTGAGTTCGACATCGACTTCGGCGTCGACCGCATCGACGAGATCGGTGAGACCTACCACGGCTTCGAGCGCATGGCCGCGTCGCTGGGCGACTCCATCGACGAAGCCGAACAGGCCAAAGCAGAGGCCGAGACAGCACAGGTCACCGCCGAACGTGAGCGAGAGGAGATGGCCACGTTCACCGACCATCTGGAAGCCAAGGCCGAGGTCTACCGTGGCACACTGGATGCTGCTGCCGGTGGAAACCTGACCGCCCGGGTCGACCCCGAAAGCGAAAGCGACGCGATGCAGGCCGTCGGCAACGCCATCAACGAAACACTGGATGCACTGGAAGCAGCGGTCGGCCGGAGCCAGGAGGTCGCAACAGACATCGCAAATCAGAGCGACCGCGTCGCCGAGCGCACCCAGAAGGTTCGCGAGGAGACTGACGCCGTGGCTGGCTCTGTCGAAGAGATTGCCGACGGGACAGACAAACAGCGACGCCAGCTCGGCGAAGCCGCCGAGCAGATGAGCACTCTCTCTGCGACGGTCGAGGAGATGGCCTCCTCAGTGACAGAGCTCGCAGAGCGCAGCGACTCCGCCGCCGACCTCGGCCGGGACGCCCGCAAATCGACCTCCGACGCCGGGAACGCACTCGACACTCTCCAGCAGCAGGCCGACAGCGCCGTCTCGCAGGTCGAGCACCTCCGCCAGATTAGCGAGGAAGTCGCCGACATCGTCGACCTCATCGACGATATCGCTGCCGAGACCAACACGCTCGCGCTGAACGCCTCCATCGAGGCTGCCCGTGCCGGCGAGGCCGGGGAGGGCCTTGCCGTCGTCGCAAGCGAGGTCAAGGCACTCGCCGAGGAGACCCAGGAGGCAACCGACGAGGTCGAAGAACTGGTCGAGACGATGCAGACCCAGGTCGAGGAGTCCGTCACAGAGATGTCGACGATGCAGACTGCCGTCGACCGCGGTGGCGAGACCATCGCCGAGACCATCGGCACGCTCGAATCCATCGTCGAGGCGACCGTCGACGTCAACGACGGAATCCAGGAGATAGATGCCGCGACCGACCGCCAGGCACAGAGCGCACAGGAGGTCGTCGCCATCATCGACGAAGTCAACGACATCGCCGACCGTACCGCGGCCGAGACCGACGGAGTCGCCGACTCCGCCGACACACAGCGCGAGACAGTGAAAATCGTCACCGACTCGGTTCGCTCGTTCGCCGAGGAAGCCGATACGCTCACGGAGTATCTGGAGACCTTCGAAACCGAGACCCAGCGTGAGCAGGTTCCTGCGACGGCTGACTGATTTATTCCTACGTAAGAATCACTCTTCCTGTGCGTCCACGACGGCTACACTCGCCATGTTCACGATATCTTTGACCTCGTCACCGCGCTGGAGGACGTGGACTGGTTTGTCCATGCCGGCCAGCATCGGTCCCGTCGCTTCAGCGCCGCCGAGTCGCTGGAGGAGTTTGTAGCCGATGTTGCCCGCTTCGAGATTTGGGAAGACGAGCACGTTCGCAGGTTCGTCGAAGTCGGCGAAGTCGAACTCGCCGGTCAGCATCTCCTCGACCAGTGCCGTGTCGGCCTGCATCTCGCCATCGACCGGGAAGTCGACGTTGGGGTTCGAGCGAAGTTGCTCTGCCGCCTCGCGGGGCTTGCGCGTGCCAGCGTTGTCGACGCTGCCGAAGTCAGAGTACGACAGGAGCGCAGCCCGGGGTTCGACGTTGAACCGCCGTGCAGCGTCGGCCGTGTGACGGGTCACTTCTGCCAGCGCGTCCGCGCTTGGGTCTTGATTGACGGTGGTGTCGGCACAGAAGATGACGCGATTGTTGAACGTCAGCATATAGACGCCGGCCGCATACTCCGTATCGGGTGCGGTGCCGACCACCTGTAACGGCGGCCGAAGTGCGTCGGGATAGTGGTGGGTCAATCCGGTCAACATCGCGTCGGCGTCGCCCATCTCCAGCATGACGCTGCCCAGGTAGTTCCCGTCGTGAATGAGGTCGTCGGCTTCCGCGCGGGTGACGCCCTTGCGCTGGCGAAGTTCGTACAGTCGGTCGGCGTAGGGGTCGAGTCGGTCTCGCGTCGGGTCGACGATTTCCGGGTCGAAATCCAGTGCCAGTTGCTCGGCGGTGGCCCAGATGTTCTCCCGGTCGCCCAGGAGTATCGGCTGGCCGATTCCCTCGTCGGCAATCTGGTAGGCAGCGCGAACCATC
>CAZFOF010000038.1:0-12708 GCA_964520265.1 uncultured Halobacteriales archaeon
GCCGGGTCTCCTGGGTCTCGCCGCGGACGTACTGGAGGACGAACACGGCGTCGGTGAGGTATTCGATGATGCCGTGCCGGGAGGCGTAGGGGTTGGACTCGCTGGCCTCGCTGGTGAGGAAGGTGGTGACGTTGGCTTCCTTGAGCGAGCGGGTGAAATCGAAGACCTGCGTGCGGCGTCGTGCCTGGTCGTCGTACATCATCTCCAGCAGTGAGACCGAGTCCAGGACGATACGGTCGGCGTCGAACTCGCGGATGAGTTCGGGGAGTTCGCCGCGGATGTTGTCGAGACTGTTCGCCATCTCGACGGGGTCTAAGTCGACCACAGCGAGGCGGTTCTCTGCTTCGTACTCGTCGAAGTCCCAGCCGCGCTCGTTGGCGGTCGCCATAATCGCCTCTTTGCTCTGTTCGAGCGTGATAAAGACGCTGTTCTCGCCGTTCTGGAGGCCGTGGTGGAGAAACTGTAGTCCAAAGGTGGTCTTGCCGGTACCGGCAGAGCCGATGGTGACGATGAGGTGTTTGTGTGGGACACCGCCCTGTATCATCTCGTCGAGTCCCTCGATACCCAGATCGATGCGGGGGATATCCGATTCGAAGTCCTCGTCGTCGAAGTCGTCGTCGCCGCCGGAATCGAACGCACTCCCGAACCCCTCGTCGAACAGTTCATCGTCGTCGTCATCGCCGAACGGACTCTCCTCGCTGTCGTCGTCTGCGTCGCCAAACGGGCTATCGTCACCGTCTGCGTCGCCAAACGGGGTGTCTTCGGCATCGTCGTCCGTCTCCTCGAACGGGCCGGCGTCTGCATCCGCGTCCCCGAACGGTGATTGGTTGGCCTCGTCGGGCGACTCCCGTTCGGTATCGTCCTCCGTGTCGCTGTCGGGGCTGTCCTCGTCGAGAGCGTCCTCGAACCAGTCGTCGTCTTCGCTCACGCACGACCCCTCCAGCCGTCAGTGACCATAGGCACCGATTATTCTGCGCACAGATTAAGTTTGCCCGGCAAACAACGATTGTTTATTTATCTGGGGGCGCAACCTCCCGTCGATGAAAGTCGGTATCGTCGGACAGCGGGGGAACAACCGGGCAGTTTCGCTCGTAGGAGATATCACCGAGAGTCTCCATCACGAAGGGGTCGGTGTGGGGGTCGACGAGTCCACATACCAGGAGTTCCAGCGCGGTGACGTCTGGCACGAGTCTGGTGTCGAATCGACGGCGATGCCGGATCATCTTCCTGTCGAGGAGTTCACCGACTGTGACCTGGCGGTCAGCGTCGGCGGCGATGGAACATTCCTCTATACTGCTCGCGGTGCGGGTTCGACGCCCATCATGGGCATCAACCTCGGAGAAGTGGGCTTTCTCAACGCCGTCTCGCCCGCGGAGGCCGTCGAAGCCGTGACCGCGGAAGTCGAGCGAATACGGGAGACGGGCAGTCCGCGCTACCGCGAGATGCCCCGACTCGAGGCGGTCACGTCGGAGTGGTCGCTCCCGCCAGCGCTGAACGAAGTCGTCGTTCAGGGAGAACAGCGGGGCCACGGCAACGGCCTGAGTATCGAGGTGCGTATCGACGGTTCGCTGTATACGAGCGGCCGGGCCGACGGTGCACTCGTTGCGACGGCGACTGGGTCAACGGCCTACAACCTCAGTGAAGACGGCCCGCTGGTACATCCCAGTGTCCAGGGACTGGTGGTGACAGAGATGTGCGATACCGAAGGGATGCCCCCGCTGGTCATCGACACGGACGCACGGGTGACAGTGCGCGTCGACGACGCGGAGACGGCTTTTGCGGTCAGCGACGGGCGCGCTCGGCGGGCAGTCGAACCACCAGGAGAAGTGCATATCGAACGTGCAGAGACGCCTGTCCGCATCGCGGGGCCACCACTCGATTTCTTCACGGCACTGGGGAAACTAGAGTGATTACTGGGACGCAGTCGTGTACAGTATGGGGGCGACTGCAATCAGTCCGAGACCGAGCATCTTGTACTGCAGGACACTCCCCAGTAGGTGGGCGCCGCTAGCACTGACCGAGAGCATACTCCCGGGCAATATCAGGAACAGGGCCCCGAAGGTGATGGTGTGAAGCATCATTACCTTCCGTGATTTCAGCGGCAGCGTCCCCAACAGTCCGAGGACGAAGCCAAACAGTAGTGCGTCGCCGACGTTGTACTGGAGTAGGAAGGTGTCGATGAGCTGTAACGGTGGCGCGAACATCCTTGTTCGGAAATCGCCTTGTGGCAATCTTTAAACTTCCGTTACTGTTTCAAGCCTGAGCGCGATGAGTGACGGAGAACCCACACTTATTACCACTGGCGTTCCGATTCACAACTGTGCCAACGGGGAGTAATCAGGCGACAGTACTCGTCGTCGACGACGAACAGGAGGTCGCGGACGTGTACGCCCTCCGTCTCCGGGGGGAGTACGAGACACGGACAGCCTACGGTGGGAACGAAGCACTGGAGAAACTCGACGAGGCGGTCGAAGTAGTGTTGCTCGACCGGCGGATGCCAGACATCTCGGGGGATGCAGTGCTCACAGAGATTCGAGACGGGGACGACGACTGCCGGGTTATCATGCTGACCGCCGTCGACCCCGGGATGGACATCCTGGAGATGGACTTCGACGACTATCTCTGCAAACCCGTCGAGAAAGACGACCTCGTCGCGGCAATCGACCAGCAACTCCAGGTTCAGCGCTACGACGAACGGCTCTCGGAGTATCTGGAGGTCACGTCGAAACTCGCACTCCTGGAGACCGAACTCTCCTCACAGGAAGTCTCCAACAATCAAAAACTCCAGGAACTGTCCACTCGCGCAGAAACGCTCAAAGAGCAGATGGACGAGAGTATCGAGGAACTCGACGACATGGAAGCGGCGTTTCGCGAAATCGGTCGCCACCCGGGCTAGCGAGGCGAATTGCCCGCAAAACGGTGGTTATTTGAGGGGGTTTTCGTCCTCGCCGGGCGCACGGAGGTGATTCTGTCCCCACTCGGCCATCGCGTCGACGACCGGCCGGAGTGCCTGTCCCCGCTCTGTCAGCGAGTACTCGACGCGGAAGGGTTTCTCCGAGACGATGTCTCGTTCGACCAGTCGGGAGTCTTCGAGGTCACTCAGACTATCCGAAAGTACCTTACTCGAAATCCCATCGACCTCGTCTTTCAGCGCGTTGAATCCCAACGGCCCGTCTTCGAGCAACCGATGGATGATGACCGGATGCCACTTCTTGCCGATGAGTGTGGCCGTCGTCGTCACCGGACACCACTCGTCACCGGCACACCAGACGGCAAGCCGGTCGGCATCGTCGGAGTCACTCATCGTCCGTCCTGTCCGTAGCTGTGAGTACACATTGGTTAGACCATGGCTGTCGGGTCGACGACGTCGTCGGACTGAATCCACGCCTGATGGTTCGTCCTGTCGTAGATGACGGTGCTGTCGACCAGTTCGAGTTCGGCACACTGTACGGTCGGGGTGGGGGTATCGTCCTGTTGCATGGTGTCGCTGCCGGGAGGCCGGCGTTTCTGTTCACTACTAGGTAACCGCTAGATAGTGTTAAGTGTTAGCACACATTGTGGTTATCTGGTTACGAAACAATACCTTCGGGTTTCGCCCCGCTCACATAGGATTAAACACACAGCACGAGGTAGAGAGAACATGAGCACGCACGTGGCAATCGTCGGTGCCTACGGGAGTGCAGGAACTGCCGTGGCCGACAAACTTGTCGACGTTCCGGACGTGGAACTGACGCTAATCGACGACGGGGAACCCGGAGGTGGACTCTGTATTCTCCGGGGGTGCATGCCCTCGAAAGAGGTTCTCTCGGCGGGTGCCCACCGATTCCAGATACGCCACGACCACCGGACGGAGGGGATACCGACGGTCGACCTGGAGGCAGTCGTCGAGACCAAAGACGAACACATCACGAACTTCGCCGAGCACCGCCGCGGGGCCGTCCACGAGTGGGCAGAACGCGAAGACGTGACCTTCCACCACGAGACGGCACAGTTCCTCGACGACGAGACGCTGGCCGTCGGCGAAGAGACTATCGAACCGGACTACATCGTCGTTGCGACAGGGTCGACAGTGAACATTCCCGACCTGCCCGGCATCGACGACGTGGACGTGATGACGAGCGCGGACGTGCTGGACGCCACCGAATTCCCCGACAGCGGCGTCGTCATGGGCTTTGGCTACATCGGCATGGAGATGGTGCCGTATCTCTCGGAGGCGGCAGAGATGGACATTACCGTCATCGAACACGACGAGCGACCACTCGACGAAGCCGACCCCCCATTCGGCGATGCGGCACTCGACATCTACCGCGAGCAGTTCGGTATCGACATCCACACCGAGGTCTACGAAGAACGCATCGAGGAGACAGCAGACGGCGGTGTCGCGCTCACGCTCGACGACGGGACGACCGTCGAGGCCGACCAGTTGTTCTGTTTTACCGGCCGACAACCCACACTGGACGGGCTGGGACTGGAGAATACGGCGCTCGACCCGAAACAGGGGTGGGTCGAGGACACGATGCAAGCACGCGACAGCGAACATCTCTTCGTCGCCGGTGACGCAAACGGTAAGGAGCCGATTCTCCACGTCGCCAAAGAGCAGGGACACCAGGCCGCCGCAAATATCCTCGCACACGCCCCCGGCGAGGCGATCGAAACAAACAAGAACGTCCACCACCACGTCATGTTCTCGGGACTGGGCGTCTATCCCTACGCGCGTGTCGGTCACAACGAGACCAGCGCCCGGGAGGCGGGCTACGACGTGGCTGTCGCCACCCGTGAGGCAAGCGACGACGGCGTCTTCAAGACCAAGGACGTGCCGGAGGGACTGGCACGGCTTGTCGTCGACCGCGAGGACGGCACCGTGCTGGGCTACCAGGGGCTGCACTACCACGCCGACGTGATGGCCAAAACCATGCAGGTCGTCGTCGAAGCGGGTATGCACGTGCGAGACGTGCCCGACCGCTCGTACCATCCGACGACGCCAGAGATTATCGACGGTCTCCTCCGTGAGTGTGCCAACGCCGTCGGTGACAGCGCCTGAGAGTTTCTTTTTATGTGGTAACAAGTCCCAAGTACCTAGGCCCGGAAAGTGTGTGCATGACTCCGGGGCGTGAGTCTGTAACGGAGTGGGGGTCGCCAGAACGGTACGACGACCTCTTGGCCGTACTCGCAGACTCAGACCGTCGGCAGTTGCTTCGCACACTTCGAGCAGCCGACGGGTCGCTGTCGATACAGCAGTTGGTCGAGGAATTAAGCGACCGCACGGAAGACACCGACAGACGGCTCCGATCAGAACTCGTCCACAACCACCTCCCGAAACTCCAGACGGCAGATCTCATCTCCGCCGGCGAAACGGACGGAGAGGTGAGCGTCGACGAACTCACTCCGATGGCGTTGACGGTACTCGACCTCGACCCGGAAGAACGTCCCAAGGGGCTGAAAGAGCAGACCAGTAGCGTCCCGCCAGAGAGCGGGTCGACCGTCCAGAGCCCGATCGAGAAACTGTCCGAGCAAAAACGGATGTTCTCGACGCTCGTGAGCAACCTCCCCGGGATGGCCTACCGCTGCCAGAACGAACCCGACTGGCCGATGTCGTTCGTCTCGGAGGGGTGTCAAAAGCTGACGGGTCACGACCCCGGCGAAATCGAGCAGGGAGTCGTAAGTTGGGGTAAAGACATCATCCATCCCGACGACGTCGAGATGGTCTGGGAGACAGTCCAGTCCGCTGTCGACAACAGAGAACCATTCGAGATTACCTACCGGATTCACCGCGCCGACGGAACCGTCCGGTGGGTCTGGGAACAGGGCTGTGGCATCTTCGACAACGGAACCGTCGAAGCCCTGGAAGGGTTTATCGCAGACGTTACAGAGCGCAAGCAGCGCGAGCGCGACCTGGCGCGGTTCAAACGCGCAGTCGAGGCCGCGGGACACAGCATCTACATGACAGACCCCGACGGGATAATAACGTACGTTAATCCCACATTCGAGGAGATGACGGGGTACAAAGAAGAGGAAGTACTCGGCAAGTCGCCAGCGATTCTCGATTCGGATGTACACGACGACGAGTACTTCGAAGACCTCTGGGAGACGATTGCGGCAGGAGAGCGCTGGGAGGAGGAGATTATCAACGAGCGCAAAGACGGGACGCAGTACACGGCCCACCAGATTATCTCCCCGGTGACGAACGCAGAGGGTGAAATCGACCAGTTCGCCGCCATCCAGACTGATATCAGCAAGCGCAAGGAGCGCAAACGCCGGCTCGAAGCCGTCTTCGACGGTTCCTTCCAGTACATGGGACTGCTCGAACCCGACGGCACACTCCTGGAAATCAACGCTGCTGCGCTGGATCTTGGCGGTCTCGACCGAAAAGACGTCATCGGCGACCCACTCTGGGAGACGCCGTGGTGGCAGACAGACCGTGAGACGCGTCTCGATCTCAGAGAGGGTATCCAGCGGGCCGGGAATGGGGAGTTCGTCCGTCAGCGCGCGACCATCGAGGGAGACAACCGGGAGGCAACAATCGACTTCTCGCTTCAGCCGGTCAGAGACGACGACGGCGACGTCGAGTTGCTGGTCGCAGAAGGGCGGGACGTCACCGAGCGCATCCGCCGCGAGGAGCAACTGGAGGCGCTGCACGAAGTGGCGACGCGACTGCTCAAAGCCTCCACGCCCGAGGCTGTCTGTGAGCGGGCCGTCGGGACGGTACAGGAGATACTCGACCTCGAACTCGCTGCCGTCGAGTTGTTCGACGAGAGTGAGGCGAGTCTTCAGTTAGCGACCAAGAGTAACGCGGTCACCCGGCTCACCGACGACGAACCATTGTTCGAAGACGACAGTAGCATCGCATGGGACGTCTTCGCCGAACAGGACGCGACAATCGCCGAGCACGTGGCGACACATCCGGACATCGACGACGAGACGACACCGCTGGAGAGTGCGATGGTGCTACCCCTGGGTACGCACGGCGTGTTAGTCGTCGGCTCGACGGAATCGGCTGCGTTCAGCGAGGTCGACGTCGAGGTCGCAAACATCCTCGCCGCGCAGGTCGAGACATCACTCGACAGCATCGTCCGGGAGTCCCGACTTCGGGAGCGTCGCGAGACACTCGAAGAAAAAAACGAGCAGTTGACCCAACAGAACACGCTCAACGATGTCATCCGGAGCCTGCTGGGGTCGATTATCGGCGCGTCGAGTCGCGAGGAGATTCTGCGCACGGCCTGTGAGAATCTCGCAAGTGCGGGCCCGTATCGCTTCGCCTGGATTGGAAGCCAAGACGCGGTGACAGAGACAGTCCAGCCCGATGCGCGGGCCGGCGTCGAGGACGGCTATCTCGACGCCGTGTCGGTACCGGCCACCGTCGAGCAGGGAGGTGAGCCCGCTGGTCGGGCACTCCAGCGCGAGGAGATGGTCGTCGTCAACGAGGTTCGAACCGACCCGCCGTTCGAGCCCTGGCAGAAAGCCGCACTCGACCGTGGCTATCACGCTACCATCGCCATCCCACTTGCCTACGAGGGGGCACGCTACGGCGTCCTAGTCATCTACGCTGCGGAGACAGACCGCTTCGACAGTCTCGAACAGTCTGTGTTGGGAGAACTGGGCGAGGCAATCGCCTACGCGATTACCGCCGCACAGCGCAAACAGGCGCTGATGAGCGAGCGCGTCGTCGAACTGGAATACAGCCTCTCCGAACCTGACACGCCACTGTTACGGTGTGCACGCTCCGTCGACGGGACGCTTACCCTCGAAGGCATCGTCCAGAAAGGCAACGGCGACTTCAGTGCATTCGTCGCGCTCCGTGACGGGTCGACGGCAGAACTACTCGAAACCTGTGAATCGGAGCCGGACGTCTCTGACATCCACGTCGTCACCGAGCACGAATCGGAGACGCTGTACGAGTGTGTCCTCTCCGGGTCGGGACTGCTCGCGATGGTGTTCGACCACGGTGGCGTCCCGCAGGAACTGACAGCCGAAGCGGGCGACGTACAAATCGCTCTGGAACTGCCGGCTGTCCGGGACGTCCGCGAGTTCGACGAGACGATTACCGAGCGGTTCCCGTCGGCGTCGCTCGTCGCTCGTCACGAACACGACCGACAGCCCCAGACCACCGTGGGCTTTCGCCAGCAACTCGAAGAGTTCCTCACCGAACGCAACCTCGAAGTCCTCGAAAAAGCCTATTACAACGGCTTCTTCGAGTGGCCACGGGAGAACTCCGGTGAGGAAGTCGCCGCGTCGCTCGATATTGCCCAACCCACGTTCAACCGTCATCTCCGCAACGCCGAGCGAACACTGCTGGAACTCCTTCTGGAAGGGGAGAGCGAAGGAACGTGAAATTGTCTAGCCCCGGCACCCAACAGGTGCTATAGATATAGCCAACCAAATTTAGGTTATACCTCAACTACACGTTCGTGTCGGGGAACACCGGCTTCGAGGTGCCAACTCTGCTCTCCCCCTTTGTTCACTGCCGGTCTCCGACCACCCCCTCTCGGTTGCTGTCGCAGGCGATTCGCGTCTGTCAGTTTGCTTGTACCCACCCCAATGTCACTCAGTGAGAAAGATAGGTAGTGTTATATTCTAACTGAATCTATATTTACACGGGGTGGCACCAATGTACGACACAATTCTCTTCCCGACAGACGGCAGCGAGGGAAGCGACAGGGCCGAAAAGACCGCACTCGACATCGCGAGACAGTTCGATGCCGAGGTGCACGCGATGCACGTCATCGACACACGCCACTACAGCGAACCGGCACTGAGCACGATGGAACTGGTCACCGACGATGCCGAAGACGAGGCGATGGCGCTACTCGGTGAGACCATCGAGGAGGGTGAGGAACGAGGCGTCGTGGTCACGACACACTGCTGTCACGGCGTCCCCCACGAGGAAATCATCGAATACGCCGACGAGGTCGACGCCGACCTCATCGTGATGGGGTACCGCGGACAGACCCACAGCCAGAAGATGGGGAGTGTCGTCGACAGTGTCCTGACGGCGACCGAACGGCAGGTACTGGCGGTGTAGCCGGTCACACTCTTTTCCTATCGCCGGGAGCGCAACCGCTACGTAGACGGCACCGCTACCCCGCACGTGGACGAGACTGTCGAGTGGCTCAGGGGCCGTCCGTACTACGAGGGGCAACTCACCGACCATCGGGTGTTCGACGGCCGCGAGGCACAATTTCGCGACGTAGACATCGAGCAACGCCTTGCGGGTGCACTCGCAGACGACGGCATCGACCGCGTCTACGGCCACCAGGCCGACGCCATCGATGCCGTCCGCGCGGGTGACAACGTCGTCATCGCGACGGAGACAGCAAGCGGGAAGAGTCTGGCCTACACCGTCCCAGCCTTCGAGCGCGCGATGGACGAGTTCGCGACGACGCTGTACATCGGCCCACAGGTCGCGCTCATCAACGACCAGGCCGAGACGCTCGCCGACCTCGCCGACGGCCTGGGCTTTGGCTCGCGGGTGACAGTCGACCGCTACACCGGCCAGCTCTCGCGGACGGAGAAAGAGGCCGTCCGCGAGCGCCAGCCGACCGTTCTCCTGACGACGCCGGATATGTTGCATTACGGCATTCTCCCCCACGCCCACCGGCTCTGGAAGTGGTTCATCGAGCGACTGGAAACGGTCGTCATCGACGAGGTACACGCCTACCGCGGCGTCTTCGGCAGCCAGGTTGCGCTCGTCCTGCGTCGGCTCAACCGGGTCTGTGAGCGCTTCGACGCAAACCCACAGTACGTCTGTGCGTCGGCGACCATCGGCAACCCGGTCGAACACGCCGCCCGCGTCACCGGTCACCCTGCCGACTCGTACGCGCTCGTCGACACCGACACCTCCGCGACGGGGCCGCGTCACTGGCTGTGCTGGAACCCGCCGGAGTACGAGACCGACGGCTGGGGAAGCGGCCGCCGCAAGTCCAGCCACGTCGAGGCCAAACAGCTCTTCGTCGACCTCGTCTCGCGCGGCCTCCAGACCGCCGTCTTCACCGATTCCCGACAGACCGTCGAGCGCTACGCGACCGACAGCGCCGACGAACTCCGCGAGCGGGGCCACGGCGACCTCGCCATCGGTGCCTACCAGGCGGCACTCACCGACGAGCGCCGGGAATCCATCGAGAACCGCCTCCACGACGGGACACTCCGGGGTGTCTGGACGACCAGCGCGCTCGAACTCGGCGTGGACGTGGGCGGCCTCGACGCCGTCATCCTCGATGGCTACCCTGGGACGCGGATGCAGACCTTCCAGCGGGCAGGCCGGGCGGGTCGCGGGACAGACCCGAGTCTCGTCGTCCTCGTCGGCGGCGAAGACCAGCTCGACCAGTTCGTCGTGCGCAACACGGAGCGACTGTTCGACGCCGACCCCGAGGAAGCGATTACGAACCCCGAAAACGACGCGCTCATGCCAGACCACGTGCGGGCCGCGGCCCGCGAGACGTGGCTCCGCCCCGACGACAACGACCACTTCGGCGAGACGTTCCCCGATGTCGTCGCAGACCTCGAATCCGCCGGCGACCTCGAACGGCGCATGACCGACGCGGGGACGCGCTGGCTCTACAGCGGCGAGGGCAGTCCCCAACACGAGATGAGCCTGCGCACCGCGGCCGACCGTGAGGTGCAACTGCGAACACGCGACGGCGACACCATCGGCACGCTGCCGTTCGACGATGCACTCCGGGACGCCCACCCCGGTGCAATCTATCACCATCAGGGGACGACCTACGAGGTGACAGACCTCGATTTGACCCACGTCGTGGCCGAACTCGACCGGACGTGGGCCGACTACTACACCCGGGTACTCCACGACAAGACCATCACCGTCGAGGAAGAAATCGCCGAGTCGGCTATCGACGCCTCTCCCGCGGTGCCGGTGCGCTTTGCACACGTCACGATGCGCAAACAGATTACGGGCTTCGAGCGCCGCGACAGCAACACGGGGGAGGTACTCGGCGAGCAACCACTCGACCTGCCCGAGACGACGCTGTCGACGCGGGCGCTGTACTACACGCTCCCGCCGGAACTGGACGGCGCGCTCCGCGAACAGGGGGATTTCCCGGGTGGCATCCACGCCGCCGAGCACGCCATGATATCGATGTTCCCCTTCCAGTTCCTCTGTGACCGGCGCGACATCGGCGGGCTCTCGACGCCGATGCACCCTCACACCGACCGCGCGACGATTTTCATCTACGATGGCTACCCCGGTGGCGTCGGACTGGCCCGGCGTGGCTACGAGACCATCGACGACCTCGCCGAGACGACACTGGAGATGCTCACCTCGTGTGACTGTGACTCCGGCTGTCCGGCCTGCGTGCAGTCGCCCCACTGCGGGAACGCCAACGACCCCCTGGAGAAAGGACTCGCCGCCGACCTGCTCTCGGCGCTGGTCGAGTGAGTGCCACCTCGACGACTGGTACCGGAGGGCGTCGAAGCCCGTCGACCCCCGGGTATTTCGGACCCCCGGCCGAACGAGCGATATGGACCTCCCAGCGAATCGCCGCCGGCCGGCGGTCGCGGTCGGTGCCTTCCTCGTCGCCTTCCTGGTCGTGTTCGTCGTCGAGGCCGTCGTGCTCGCGACGCGTCTCCCGGTGGCGCTGCCGGTCGCGCTCGTCGTCGGCCTGCTCGTCGCCGGTCTCGCGTTCTGGGAAGCCACTGGGTAGCGACCGGCGGGGGCGACCGACCGCCGGCGCAGAGTCGCCGTGGCTCCCTGCTCAGCAACACCCCGCCCGCGGGTGGACGCGGTGCTCGCAGTCTGGACAGACCGCCGGGAAGTCGTCGGGGTCGGCCTCGAAGGCGGTCCCGCAGTCCTCGCAGACGATCAGGTCGCTCATACCACCGCTGTGGACGCCACCGACGTGAGTCTCCCGGTCGGGACCGACAAGTCGCTGCAGGCGAAGACCCGACGATGGACACCGACCGCGCCGTGGCACGGTTCGGGACCGCCGGCGTCGCGGCGATGCTGGTGACACACCTCGTCTGGGACCCCGCGCTGACGCTCGTCGGCGTCGCGCGGTTCGGTCTCGCCGAGGAGGACACCGCTCTCGTCAGGACGCTCGTCGGCGTCCACCCGCTGGTGTGGATCGGCGCGAAACTCGTCGTCGTCGGCGGGGCCGCGGCCGTGATCGTCCGCCTCGGCGCCCACCGGGACCTCGTGACGGCCTGTGTCCCGTGGTTCGTCGCGTTCCTCGGGCTCGTCGGACCGCTTGGCTGGCTGGAACTGCTGTTCTAGAACCGCTCGTAGAGGTCACGGCGATACAGGTCCAGTTCGGCCACAGTCGCTGGCGCGTCCTGCCGGGCCGCGTACGCGATGGCGTCGGCGACGTCCGCCGCCGCGAGTTCCCGGGCCGGGTCGAGTCGGTCGGCGTTGTCCCGGTCGCGGAACTCGCTGCCGAACGCCGTCGGGACTCCCGAGGGGTTGACCAGCGTGACGCCGACCCCGTCGGGGCCGACGCGCCCCGCGACGCTGGCGGCGAACCCGCGCAGCCACCACTTCGAGGCGGCGTAGACGGGCGTCGAGGTGCTCGGGTACCGGGACTTGTAACTCCCGACGAACGCCAGCGTCCCCTCGCTCTCGCGCAGCGCCGGGAGCGTCGCGCGGACGGTGTAGAACGCGCCGTGGACGTTCGTCTCCGTGACCGTCTCGAACTCCCCGAGCGGGAGGTCCGCCAGCGGGACGTTCCGCCGTTCGCCGGTGCCCGCGTTGACGACCACGGT
>CAZFOF010000039.1:0-12667 GCA_964520265.1 uncultured Halobacteriales archaeon
ATCTCGGAAGTGACGATTCGGAACCGCTATCACGAACTGCTGGAAGCCGAGGACGGCGTCCCCGGTATCTGATTGCGGTTGTTATCAGATTTCGATATATTCGGCCAGTAAAAATAAATACTGTACTGCGGCATATATCGGAACAATGCTTCGTGATAGCGTCCGCGAGGACTCGATAGATGCTATTCTTTCGGCTGGTTTGGATGGGGCCGATGGAAACTATCTGGTTGTCAATCCTGCAGAGCAGACAGTCAGCGCACTGGTCGACGTCCTTCAGACGGCGACTGCGCCGCCGACAGTTCGACTGTTTGCCGCGGAATCCGCGCTCAAGGAGTTGCTGGAGGATTTCCTGGTGGCGAGTGCCATTGCCGACCTTATGGCAGCAGAGACGCTATCGGTTCGGATTCTCGAATCGGTGCCGAACAACGCACTCGTCGTCTCGCCGGATGCCGTCGTCTCGCTCGTCGACGGTGGCAACAGCGTCGCGGGACTGACGACGACGGAATCCGAGTTCGTCGCCTCGACGTACGACCACTACGACCAGCGCTGGCAGCGTGCCGAGACGTTCTCGCTGCGGACACCACCGCTGTCGGAGGTCATGGACACACTCGAAGCCGACATCGGCGAGGAGGTTGCCGCGGACTTTGCGGCCGTCCTCGACTCGCTGGAGTCGGCAAAAGGCGACGGAGAGGGACTCGACGAAGTCACCATCAGTCTGCTCGTCGCCGCACGCAACGGCGAGTTGCTCTACGATGTCAGCAAGTGGGGCGAGGACGTGGGACTCGCGAGCAAGGCGACCTTTTCGCGGACGAAGACCCGACTGGAAGACAGCGGACTCATCGACACGGAGAAAGTCCCAATCGACGTGGGACGGCCGCGTCTGCGATTGATGCTCGGTGATTCCCGTCTCGAAGAGGCAGACATCTCCGAACTGGCCGGGGTCGCCTCGCGTCTTCTGGCATAGGCTTATCCCATCTGCAATCGTGGCTCCGTCTATGACTGTTGGTCTCGTCGGGTCGGGCCCCGCGGCCGCCGCTGTCGAAGCGGCGCTCGGGGATGTCGACATCGACACAGACGCGGTCGAACAGGACGCCATCGCTGACTTCGACCTCGCAGTCGTCACCGGACAGGCTGGCGATACGGTGTTCGAACAGGCAAACGAAGTCGCGCTGGACACCGGACAGCGCTGGATTGCCGTCGAACTCGGCGGTGTCGGCGGCTTTCCGGTCGTCGACGCAGCGGTGGTCGGCTTCGACCCCGATTCGGGCTGTTATGAGTGCTTGAGCGGGCGCGTCAGCGCGAACCTCCATCCACAGGCCGAACCGACCGCAGCCCCACCGTCCCATACCGCCCGCTTTGCCGGTGCTGTGGCAGGCCGTCAAGCCGCACGGCATCTCGTCGGAGACGGCATCGTGTTCGGCCAGGTCATCGAGATTCCACACACGACACGCGAGTTTCTGCCGCTCCCGAACTGTGCCTGTGACGACGGCCAGAATCGGCTGCCGGTACACACCCACGTTCAGCGGGATATCGACGACGCACTCACTCGCGCCGAGCGTGCCGTCGACGACAAACTGGGACTCATCCAGGAGGTTGGCGAAGCGGAGTCGTTCCCCGTCCCCTACTACCTGGCACACGCCTGTGACACAGCAGGGTTTTCGGACGTAAGCGCCGGCAGAGACGCTGCCGGTGTTGCCGCTGGCTGGGACGAGGCGTTCATGAAGGCTCTCGGCGAGGGACTAGAGCGTTATGCCGCAGGCATCTACCGCGTCTCCGAGTTCGAGACTGCCCCGGAGGTTGCCGTGTCGAACGCCGTCAGTCCGGGTGTGTTCGTCGGCGTCGACGCCTACGACCCACAGGAGGAACTCCCCTGGGTCGTCGGTGAAGACCTCCTGACGGGCGAGGAAGTCAACCTTCCCGCAGAGTTCGTCCAGTACCCGCCGCCGTCACGTCGCTTCCGGTCGCCGGTGACGACCGGACTCGGCCTCGGCAACGGTGGCGTCGAGGCACTGCTGTCTGGACTGTACGAGGTCATCGAGCGCGATGCGACCATGCTGTCGTGGTACTCCACGTTCGAACCGCTCGGTCTCGATGTTTCTGACGAGGGATTCGACACGCTCGTTGCCCGTGCCCGCTCGGAGGAACTGTCTGTCTCGACGCTGTTGCTCACGCAGGATATCGACGTGCCGGTGGTCGCGGTGGCCGTTCACCGCGAGGAGTGGCCGTCGTTTGCGCTTGGCTCCGGTGCCGACCTGGACGTGGCTGCTGCCGCCCGGTCGGCACTCGCCGAGGCGCTCCAGAACTGGATGGAACTGCGCGGGATGGGGCCGGAGGGTGCCGACGACGCCAGCGGTGCGATTGGTCACTATGCGGCTTCCCCGTCGTCGGCCGAGCGCTTCGTCGATACCGGCGAGGGTATCCCGGCGGCATCGGTCGGGCCAGACGAGATTCCAGACGGCGAGGACGAACTGACGGAGGTACTCGACCGACTCGACGAGGCGGGGGTGCACGCCTACGCCTCGCGGACGACACCCCGAGACGTGGCCGCGCTTGGCTTCGAGGCCGTCCGTGTCGTCGTTCCCGAAGCTCAGCCGCTGTTTTTCGGTGACGCTGTCTTCGGTGAGCGTGCAGCGACAGTACCCGAGGAGATGGGCTTCGAACCACGGTTAGACCGCGACCATCACCCGTTCCCGTAGTTTCCGTCAGAAACAGTCGACATTGGTAAACTCGAATCTGGCACCGCCGTCTGCACTGCCGGTGACGTGAATCTCCCAGCCGTGGGTGTTGGCGATCTCCTCGACGATGTTGAGTCCAAAGCCCGTTCCCTCGTCCGTGGTCGAGTAGCCCATCTCGAAAATCTGCTCTCTCTCGTCGGCAGGGATACCGGGCCCATCGTCAGCGACGTAGAATCCGCTGTCTATGTCCCCGATTGAGACGGTTGTCACATCCTGTTCGACTGCGTTCCGAACGAGATTCTCCACCAACTGCCGCAGTTGGTTCGGGTCGGCCAGTATCGTCTGTGTCGTGTCGGTGACGAGTTCCGTATCGGCTGTTTCGACGCTTTGCCAGCAGGAGTTCACCATCTTCTCGAGGTCAATTGGCTCAGTCTCGCTGGTGCGGTCGCCTCGCTGTGCAAGTGCCAGCAAGTTCGTGATTAGTTCCTCCATGCGCTCGTGTGCCACAGCAACCTCGTCGAGGTGGTCGCTGTCACACTCTGCCTGGGCAAGTTCCAGATAGGACATTGCCACCTGCAGTGGATTCTGCAGGTCGTGAGAGACGACACCGGCGAATCTGTCGAGACGCTCGTTTTGACGCTGCAGTTCTCGTTTTCGTTCTTTGCGCTCGGTGATGTCTAGCTCAGACCCGATAACTGCCGGTTCTCCCTGATACTGGATGCGACTCCCGTGTAACTCGATATCGATTCGGTCGCCGTCTTTGGTGAGACCGACCGTCTGGTACTGGATGTCCTCGACGTCGCCCTCGACTCGCCGCTGGAGATTTGCTCTGACGGTATCGCGTTCCTCGGGTGCCACCAGTTCGAGCGGAGACATTCCGATGAGGGTTTCTCGGTCGTAGCCGTGAATCTCTGCGAGTTTCGGGTTGACGTAGGCGAACTCCCCGTTCTGGATGATGTAGATACCGACGAAGTTCTGTTCGACGAGCTTTTTGTATTGCCGGGCGGTGGCCTCGAGTTCCTGCTCGACCCAGTACTTCTCGACAGCGTTTATGATTCGGTTTGCCAGGACGCTCGTCTCTTCTCTGGTCGTCTCCTTCTGGAGATAGCCCGTGACCCCACTGGCGATAGCCTCACCCGCAATCTCTTCGCTTCCTTTGCTCGTCAGCAGGAGAAATGGGAGGTCAGGGTAGTCTTCCCGGAGCGTCTGTAGCAATTCGAGTCCAGTCTGGCCGTTGAGGTCGTAGCCGGAGAGGACACAGTCGATATCCTGCTCGGCCAACAGCGCCAACCCGTCACTTGGCTCTATGGCCGTTTCGACGCGAAACCGCTGGTCTTCGTCTTCAAGCCTCTCAGCAGTCGCGGCGGTGAAGTCCGCATCCGTATCAATATGGCAAACGCGAATCTCTTCGCCCATCTAATTTGTACGGACTCGATACTGTGTAGTAAATATTTGGCTTGTTGTACATCAAACGAATTTTCCAGCTCTGAGCGTCCGGAGGGCAACACAGCCGCCGCTAGATTCCAAGCGCCACGCGAATCATATCCCGTGTCCCAGGCCCGAGGCCGACCGCAACGATTGCGATGAGGAGCATGATTGCATAGCGCGGACTCTCCTCGAAGAACTGTTCGTCGAACACCGCGACGATGCCGACGGCGACGACGAGCTTCACCAGCAAAAACGTCCAGGAGTCGCCGATGACATCGGTCAGCCATCCCGGCTGAATCGCGTTTGTCACGTCGATGATAATCCTGTTGACGACGTGTTTCGCCGAGTATCCTTCACCCGGAATCCCGAAGGCGGTCGTCCAGTCGGAGGCGATGACGTTAGCGACGCCGTCGATAGCGTGACCCCAGACGACTACCAGTCCCATCTGACCGGTTCCGGCATGGTACTCGGGGCGGAACTCCCCGATTGCGCGGTGGATACCGAACGCCAGGAGCGTGGCGAGGCCGACAGTGACGACGATTACCAGCGGGAACGACCCGACGTAGTCTGTGGTCACAGAGAGGACAGTAAGATAGCCGAAAGTCACGAGAAAGACCCCGACGCCGAGTACACCCAGCGGATAGTGGTAGGTGTCGGTGTAGTCGTTGTGTTCGAGCCATTTGGCGACGACCAGCGCCCCAAGCGTCACGAAGAAGACGGTGAAGTAGATGAACGGACTGATGAGCGCACCGCTTGCGGGGAATCCAATCGCGGGGTCGAACCCGGCCGTCTGTGCGGCGACAAAGGAGTCTTCGACTACACGGAGCGCCCCGCCAAACAGCATGAACGGAACCAGCGCGAAGAAAAACTCCTGGAAGGGTTCGAGGTCGAACCGCTGGATGAGGAGGTAGACGCCGACCAGCATGAAGACGAGAATTATCATGTACCCAAGCGTCGAGACTGTCGTGTAGCCGGGTTCGGCGACGTAGGCGTTCGTTAGACCCGTACAGCCGGCTGCGGGATTGACGACGACTTCACCGGTGTCACGGAAGTAGGCGGCACACTGTGCGCCCTCGGAGTCTGCAAACACTGGTCCCCAGAAGTACTGCCAGACAAACCCGTAGTAGACCCGTTCGGTGAACACGGCCGCGCCGGCGACAATTGTCGCGACAGCAGCCATCAGTGTCCCAAGCCAGGCCCGCTCGGGGCTTACATCGTAGCGCTCCAGCGCGTTCATGTTGCTCACGCGGAGTGCAGACCTGTTGAGGGTTCCGGTCGCGTGCGCGTCGGTACCATCGACGCACGCCCGTAGTGTCCTTTTCAGTCGGCAGCTTCGACCTGCGTGCCCTCTCTGACGGCGTCGAGTACCACGTCGTGGGCCTCGCCGTTCGAGACGACCAGTCCCTCGCTGTCGTGACGCCAGCGCTCGCCGTGGATGTCAGTAGCGGTGCCGCCAGCCCGTCGTATCATGTGGACGCCGGCGATTGCATCCCAGGGATGTGGGTTCCCGGGCATGAAACCGGCATCCAGGCTGCCGGCGGCGACGAGTGCGAGGACGCCCTGGAGTGAGCCGAACCGCCGACTATCGCCAAAGCGGGCCCGTGCTGCCTCGAACAGTGAATGGCCCGTCTCCCCGTGCATCGGCCACCAGCCCAGCAATCCCGTGAGAAACGTCTCGGGGTCTGTCCGGTCGCTGACCGACATCACCGTGCCGTTGCAGGTGACACTCTCTGGGCCTGCCGTGTAGATGTCCCCTTCGGCTGGCATATACGTCGCGACGGCAACTGGCGTTCCGTCGACGACGGCGGCGACGCTCGTTCCCCAAAAGCGGATGCCACGGACGTAGTTCGTGGTGCCGTCGATGGGGTCGACGACCCAGACTGGCCCCGTCTCGGGAACCTCTGTGTGGAGGTTCACTTCGTCGACGCCGGGCATCGAGACGTCTTCTTCACAGACCAGCGCATCGTCAGGAAACTCCTGGCGGATGGTCGCGATGACCTGCTGCTGTGCGTCCCGGTCGGCTTGCGTGACGAGGTCGTTTTTGTCGGTTTTGGTCTCGACGGTTAGCGCCTCCCGGAACGTTTCGTGTGCTACGACACCGCCCGCTCGGGCGGCGCGCTCGGCGAGTGCGGCCCGACGTGTCGGGTCTGTCATACTACTCGCTCGCGAGCGCGGACAGTTAACTGTTCGCTGTCTCGGAAAACGGGCGCTGCCAGCGGAGCGGTGTGCCACGCCGACCGGTGGCTGTGGCTACGACAGTGGTCTGAGACAGTCAGCGGGGCGACGATAGCTTACTGCTGGATACGGTGGCTGAAGACTACCTCGTCGAGTTCCTGTGCCTTCGTCCGGTCGTGTTCGGCGCGAACGGCCGTCGGTTCCTCGACTGACGGGACGAGGGGCGCTCCTGTATTCTCTGCGTCGGTGAAGTGTTCGTACATAGTTTGGTTTCTCCGCCGAACGCTTCTTGTCGAGATGAGCGTTCGACAAACCCTCATGATGAATCATGAAGGTTCTATTTCTGTTGAGCGGGTGCAGGATTATAAATATAATGGTCTATCATTAACGTTGCTGCTCGGGAGTTCCAACTGGTGTCGGCAACAGCATCAGAAGTTTGCGAGGGAAGACCGCTCCAAACGGGCTTCCAGTGCACATCACGACCCGTTTTGGGCCGGTTAGTGCGAGGGAAGGGATTTGAACCCTTGGACCCCTACGGGAGCGGATCTTGAGTCCGCCGCCGTTTCCAGGCTTGGCTACCCTCGCACGTGGTCACCGGTTGTTTGCCCCGGTATTTGCGTCCTGCGATTTCTCCCCCAGCGCTTGTCGTTTTCGGAGCGCGTTGACAAGAGGATTCTCCGAAAGTGGACTGGAATTAGGCCTTACCAGATGGGGGATAACAGTTCACCGTCGTTGTGATTTGCTCAGTTCTGCCTCAAGCTGGTAGTACTATTATGTTTCTCTCTGTTAAATACTGAGTATGGGAATCAAGAAAGGAACAGTCAAGGGACTGGTCGCTGTCGCGTCAGGCTACGTCGCGCAGACGTCCGGCCGCGTTCCACAGATGCTGCTTGGTTCTGGAGTACTCGGACAGTACTTCGGATTCGTCGTCGGTACCTTTCTCGGACTCGTCGTAGCCGATATTCTGACTCGCGACGTGCATCCCGGACGACCGGTACTCGGAGCGGTGAAGGGACTCAGCGCTGCCCTCGGCGCGGCGATACCGCTTGTCTATCTGAACGACTTCGGGCCATTTTTCACCATCTGCTCCGTCGCGGGTGGGTCTATCGAGTCTGTGGTCGGCGCTGGGGGTTGCTATCCGTATCTCAAACTGGTCACCGGCACGTTCGTGGGCGTCGTCCTCGGTGACATCTTCCTTGCTCCGTTCACTTCGAAGTAGCCCGCTGTCACACGACATCGACATGGCGAGTGTCGCTCACTCGCTTTCGATGCGCTCCGGGACTGCGTGTTCGTCATCTTCGTCGGCTCGTTGTGGGCCGACGACCATCTCTTCGTCTCCCGTCCTGTCGTCTCTCGTCTCTTCGTCTCTCTCCGCGTTGTCGTCTCTGTCGGCGAGTGTCTCGCGGCGGCGGCCGCCGTCTGCGGTCTGGCCGTCGATGGACGTATCCAGCGTTATGTCGTGGTGAGTGTCCATCTGTGCCAGCGCATCTGCTGCGCCGAGATGCTCCGTGGTGTCGTCTGGCTCCGTCTGTGCCACATCTTCCCCTTCCGTACTGTCGGTTTGGTCGTCGGTGGTTTCCTGCTCGTCGACGTGTTGGTCGGTGGTTCTGGTCACGCGTCCCCGCTGACGCAGGTCGTGCAGGTCGTCTTCTATCTCCTGGCGGCGGTATTCGAGTTGGCGCGCCTGTTCTTGTTTGAACTCGCTTGCGAGTTTGCCCGCTCGTTTGATGTGGTCGCGGGCAGTCTCTCCCGTTCGCAGTGCGGTCTTGACGTCGCCGTCTGCCTGTGCCGCACGAGCCTCTTTCCACGTTTTGCGGGCGAGTTGCCGGTGGCACTCGACGAGTTGGTCTGCGGCGTTTTGTAACTCTCCGCGTATCCGCTCGGGGTTCCCCGTGAAGTACTGGTCTTCAGCTCCCAGTTCCAGTTCCAGCACGTCATCGTAGCGCTGGAAAGCGGTCTCCCAGTGTTCGACCGCCGTTGCGTGGTCGTCTGCGCTGGTCGCTGCAATCTTGGCTTCGTGGGCCTGGCTGATTGGCTCGGCAGCGACCGTCTCGATGTCCCACTTCAGTCCGTCGAGGTCACGATGCAACACCCGGTCTTCGCCAAACCGGAACTCGTCGGCGCGTTTGACAGCGTCGACACGCCCCTTCGCCCGCTCGTATTGGCTGTAAGCGGTTCGCAGTACCGGCTGTGCCTGCTCGTAATCTTCGCCTTCGACGAGTTGGCGGCCGAGTTCGAGCTGTGACTGCGCGCGCTCGATGAACAGCCGTGCGTACGCCCGTTCGAGTGTCCGCTCTATCTCCGTCAGCTCCGGCGCGACGTCGGTGGCATCGATTGGCTCGGTGAGGTGAACTGCGCTGATGAGTTCGTCGAGCTCCGACCGTGCCCCCTCGTAGGTATCCTCTGCCTCTATCCAGTTCATCTCGCTGGCGTGTGCCCTGATTTCACCAGCCGCCAGTTCGACGTCGTTCCGGCAGGCAACGACGCGTCCGCGAATTTCTCCGACCCAGCGCAGATGCCGTAACACGCTGTCGACGACATCCAGGCTGGTGTCCGGGAGCGGAAACTCCCAGCGGACGCCGTTTGCCATCGACAGACTGAGCACTGCCGGTGCCGTCCCCTCGACACTGACCGCGGCGACGTCGGCGTAGCCAACCGACCCCGCGTCCGCGCTGGCTCCCCCCGAGCCCTGGTCGCCGGAGACGAACAGTATCCGCTTATCTGTCACAGCCATGACGACGGTACAAGACACGTGCTGCTCCTCCCCACTGGCAAGACGTGACAGTCCACCGTCATTGGCGAACGCTGCTTTGACCCTCTCGTTATCATATATGATACTAGACAGCGCCTCGTCCGCGAGGGCCCCGCGCGCACCTGCAGAATCGGGTGCCTCCTCCCGATTTTCGTTGTGTGATGGAATAGCTGATCCCCGGCTTTTTATTATCACAGGAGATAATAAAATGCTCGGTGATTGGAACATATCTTATGTGTTCGGGGTATCACGTCCGCTCGACACGGGTGTGAGCGGAGAGTGAAACCAGGGTTGTGGTTCGGTACACACGCGTTGTACGTTGAAAAGTAGGATTTCACTCACTCTCTGCCGTCGGGCGGTGGCGCAGGTATCGGGCAAACATATTTGGGATATCAGTCCTGAGAGTCGCCAATGACAGACCCTGCGGAGACGACAGCGACCTCTGCTGTCCTCCAGAGCAAGCGGGATGCGACCCGGTATCAGATTCTCGTCCAGATTGCCGAGCGCCAGCCGGCGGTCAGCCAGCGCGAAATCGCCGACGCAATCGGTGTCACTTCGCAGGCGGTGAGCAACTACCTGCAGGAACTCGTCACGGAGGGATTCGTCGAGAAACACGGACGGGGGCGCTACGAGGTGACCAAGGAGGGCGTTGACTGGCTCATCAACCGTACCGACGATCTGCAGTCGTTCGTCGACCACGTCTCGACAGATGTAATCGGGCAGGTCGATGTCGAGAGTGCGCTGGCGACGGGGTCGATATCTGAGGGCGACCAGGTCTCGCTGTCGATGCGTGAGGGCTTCCTCCGCGCGACACCCGGTGGAACCGGCGCGGCAACCGCCGTTGCCGTCACCGACGCAGCGGAGGGACAGGAGGTCGGCATCACCGATTTCGCCGGCGTCGTCGACTACGAACTGGGGACTGTCACCGTCATCTCCGTGCCGATGGTTCGCAACGGCGGGTCGGCACGCGTTCAGCCCGACCCCATCCGTGACAGGGCCGGTGAGACCGACCGCATCGTCGCGGCTGGCACCGAAGCCGCCGCCGCCGCGGACGCAGCCGACCTCGACCCGGATATCACGTTTGCGACCGCAGAGGCAGTCGTGGAGATGGCGACGAAGGGACTCGACGTGTTGTTGCTCGTCGTCGCCGGCCAACTCTCGGCACACACCGATGCATTGCGCGACAGTTCGCTCGAATACGAAGTCGTCGACGTGACGGAACCGTAGCCGGCTCAGACGGGTGCCAGCGCGTCGATTGTCGCCTCGATATCGTCCGTTTCAGCCGCCGTCGGAAACGCGATAGCGACCGCATCGACACCGTCGACCGCTTCGAACGCTTCGAGACGACGCTTGCACTCCGCCGGGGTGCCGGCCAGCGCCAACGCATCCAGCAGGTCGTCGCCGACTGCCGCGGTCGCTTCCTCGTGGTTTCCGTTTGCCCACTCCTGAGCGATGCGGTCGGCCGTCTCCTCGTAGCCCTGCCGTGCGAGAGCCTCCCGGTAGAACGTGCCCATCCCGCCGACGTAGAAAGCGATGTGCTTTCTGACGAGGTGCCGTGCCCGCTCGCTGTCTTCGAGTGCACAACTGGTCAGCGAGACAGTCACGCGGCGGTCGGCGGGGTCGTCACCAGCCATCTCGACACCACGATGGAAATCTTCCATTCGGTCGGCGATACCCGACGGCGTCGCCAGTAGTGCGTGCCAGCCGTCACCGAAGCGGCCTGCTAACTCGACGGCTTTCGGTCCCATTCCGCCGGCATCAATCGGCGGTGGTCGCTCCGGCGGGTCGTGTCGCAGACGAAAGCCAGCCAACTGGAAGTACTCGCCGTCGTACTGGACAGTTTCACCGTCGAGAACGCGACGGACGATGTCGATTGTCTCGCGCGTACGCCGGAGCGGATTGCCGTAGTCGACGCCGTGCCACCCCTCCATCAGGATGGGGCCGCTCGGGCCGACTCCCAGACGGAACCGACCGTCGGCGGCTTCCTGTAGTGTCGCCGCGGTCTGTCCGATAAGTGCGGGTGACCGCGAGTAGACGTTCATGATGGAGGTACCGACACCGATTGTCTCTGTGCGTGCGGCCACTGTCGCCAGAATTGTTACTGCATCGCGTCCCCACGTCTCCGGGAGCCAGACTCGCTCGTATCCCGCCTGTTCGGCGCGCTCGCTCATCGAGACGAAGTCTTCGAGACGGGGTTGTGCGGCGACCGGCAAGAACAGGTCGCGGACGGCGTCTTCCATATACGCCACTCCGACCCGACGGAGATAAAGCTACGTCTCGCTGTCGTCCGTCCCGTCGTCTCGGGTAGCGGTCGACGTCTCCTCGTCGTCTTGGATTTCGGTCGACGTCTCCTCGTCGAGGGTGCGCGCCTGGAGGATCTGTCCGAGTGCGAGGCTGGTGGTACCGCCGAGGAACGGATACGCGATGCCATAGAGGATGGCTTCGAGTCGTGCGGGATGGAGAATTGCGTTCTGACCGGTGCGGACGAGGACGAACGTCAGCCCAAGTGAGAACACGAGAAAGCCCGCGGTCATCGCCACACCGCCGCCGACCGAACGCAGCGCGATTACGTTGGGGTCGTCCGTCTCCACGTCGAGATGTCGGTACCCGAGCAGGACACCAGCCAACACGATGCCGAGGACAGGGACGGCCAGATAGACGAGTTCTGGGGCCGCAAGCGCCGTTTCGAGTGCCTCCGTCTGTGTCTGTTCGTTCGTTATCTGTCCGTTGACGACCTGTTGTTGGACGACGCGCTGGACGCCAGTCACCGAGTTCTGCCAGACCTGGATGACCGTCTCGCGAGTCGTCTCGCCTGACTCGACTGTGAACGTCTGTTGCTGGTAGGTCGGGACGTTGAAAGCGTTGTAGAACACGTGCCCGACCGACCGGAGCGTATTGCCGACTCCGTTCGACCACGCCACCTCCCCCGTCCCCATCAGCAGTGCCAGAAAGAGGACATAACCGCCGACGAAGGAGAAAATCCCACCGACGAAGCCGCCGACCAGCGGGAGACCTTCGAGTCGTTGCAGTAGTCCGCCGTCATCGTCGCCTGATGTCTCGCTCACAGCCCACACGCCGCGCACGAACGAAAAAAGCGTTCCGGTGGTCTACTCGTCGGTCTCGAACTCAAGCGCGGCAGAGTTGATACAGTATCGCTTGCCGGTCGGTTCCGGCCCGTCGTCGAAGACGTGGCCGAGATGCCCTTCACAGGTCGCACAGACTGCCTCTGTTCGGCGCATTCCGTGACTGGTGTCGACGCGTGTCTCGATTGCGCCGTCCTGGTAGGCGTCCCAGAAACTCGGCCAGCCACTGCCCGAGTCGAACTTCTCCTCGGAGTCGAACAGCTCAGTGCCACAGCCAGCACACGTGAACACGCCGTCGTCTTTCACGTCCAGCAGGTCGCCGCTGAATTTGGGTTCCGTTCCGGCCTCTCGCAGGATGCGATACTCTTCGTCTGTCAGTATCTCACGCCACTTGTCTTCGCTTTCGGGAATGTCGCGTTCTCCCTGTTTTGCCATATCCGTAGTATGGGCTGGAGCGTGATATACTCCGTGACGCCGGCACTGGTCACCAACTGTTTATTCTCTGGCGTCTATCGCCCCGAACCGTGCCGGAACGACTGACAGTGCCACGACCC
>CAZFOF010000040.1:0-12652 GCA_964520265.1 uncultured Halobacteriales archaeon
CAGGGTAGTACGTCGTGTGGGTGCCGCTCTCATCACGGTGGAGGATACCGTCGTCGACGAGCCGTTTGAGGACGCGCTTGGTGGGCTCGTGTGACCAACCCGCTTCAGATGCGATCCAGTTTGCCGTCCGTGGCTCCGACAGTTGTCGTGCGACCATCCGTACACGATCTTCACCCGTGGTCTGGTGATCGATCAGGCCCTTGGAGTCTGATTCATCTTCGGTCATACGCTACAGTTAGTGCCTTATCTTAATATAAATTGAGGTGATCAGTCCTATATCGAATAATGGTTTCCAGCCGTTCCGTCGACGCACGCTAAGTAAATCCAGAGACAGACAGAAGTCTGGCCCTGGCGGCTCTCCAGGCGGAGCAGTTCAAGTTCATTCGACATTGATTGTCCTGAAGACCCGAAAACAGCGACATACTGAGCGGGGTTCTTATCTAACTCGAACCCGGAGATAGCAGTAGCTGACAGACCCGCAAACTGTGGATGTTCTCCGCCCGGGCCCACTGCTTTTGCGACGAACGGACGTGAGGAGTAAGTCGTACGTCCGTCGGTTTGAACCAGGAAGTGAAGCGAAGCGAAACGACCGCGGTTCAAATCCGCCCCAGTCCGTGGTTTCTGGACAGTCCACGTCACAGGAAAGTATCATAGTTTAATAATAAAATTCGAACGGGGGCTAAATGTTGTACCCCCGCTCAATATCACACACTTTTCTCAGGGCGTAGGAAAGGTATACGGGGTTTACACTGTCTCCAGCAGTAGTACTTGCTAGAGCGGTAGAGCCTGAGAATCTGGTAGTGGAGACAGTCTAACTAGAGTTTGTAAGAACGGTAATGAAGATGAGCCAATATAAATCAATGCCAAAGCCGCAGGAGGAAATACCGGGGGACAGTAGTGATACCGAAGAAATGCTCAGTGTCAACGAGATGTTCGAGCTGCTGAGCAATCAGCGACGCCGATACGTGCTCTACTATTTGTGGGGCACCGAGGGATTAGCACAACTCGAGTCCGTTGCCAAACAGATTGCAGCCTGGGAGTTCGATACGAATATCAGACAGGTGCCAGCAGACAAGCGCAAAACCGTCTACACGTCACTCCAGCAGTTTCACCTGGCGAAGATGGACGAGCAAAACGTCGTCACATTCCGAAAGCGGGATGGAACAATCGAACTCGATTCCGCCGCAGAGAACCTCAAGCGTTACCTGGAACCGTTCCAGAAAGCCAACTCAGGCGGGTCACTTCGTGGACTCCTGAATCAGATGCCACTGCAATTGTCGTTGTTGTAAACCTGGCATGGCGACGGATGCCGGCGACCCCAATCGTCGTCGAAGTGAGCGGCAAATCTTTTAATATACGTAGACAGTCCAGAGCATATGCGAACTTCTCTCAAGAACGGTATCGCTGCGCCGGTCAATTATCTCATAACGGATGTTATCTTGCTTGGCTCGTATCGAGTTCTGGGTACGAAAGGCGTCATAGTGGCAGCAATTGGCTCGTTTTTCGCCTTCGATCTCATCGTCGGAACAGTCGCCACATTCGGAGCAACCCTCGTGCTCTCCTCAGAGTCGACTGTCGCACTGAGCACTCTGTTACCGCTTGAGGAAACGCTCAGGGTGAGCCAGGTACGTATTGCCGCGCTGGGCACGACTGTGATACTGGATCTCGTGTTTCTCGTCGTGCTGGTTCGCGGTGTCCAGCAGTTCCGGCGGAGGAAAGATGCGCAATCTGCCGGGAGCAACGGTAGAGGGGCGAGCAAAAAAGAACACGATGACCTCGGTGGCGAGTGGAAACACGATACCGCAGAAGCAGAGCGTGCACACCGGCAGGCACAGCGTCGAGAACCGCCGGTGAACATGGGTCAGTACGTCTCGTTCCCGGTAATCGAAGTGAACCGCGGCGAACAACAGGCCCACGGCAAAGTCGAGAAGTTCCGAATCTTCGTCGATGAAGGGATACCCTCGGATATTCAGACAGGAGATATGGTCTGTGTCCAGATTTTCGACTGGGCGACGAACGAACGTGGGCAGAAAGTCGGTGCACACGCTCGCTTCGAACAGTATGGAAGATGCTAGGTGGAACAGACCAGTCAACTGCAACTCAGTCATACCGATTGCTGTAACTGTTTTCCGGGCCGCGGCGACCCGCTGTCGTCACTTTGAGAGCTGCAGTCTGACAACCCCAATAAATTTGACTTGCGCTAAGAAAAGCAAAATTGTTTTAAAGGCAACGACAGTCGTCTTCCACCATGTCGCGCGTATCGCTCCCCCACGACGCGAAGGCGGGCCCGACGAAATCCGAGGTCAGGGCGGTGCTGTTGGAGAAACTGGCGCTCGACCCATCCGACCACTTCGTCGAGGTCGGCTCCTGTACCGGGGCCGTCACCATCGCGGCCGCTCGGCGGGCCGGTCGCGTCACCGCACTCGAACGGCGACCCGAACGACTGGACGTGACGCGGAACAATCTCGCGGAAAACGAGGTGTCGGCCGACGTGCACCTCCGCGAAGCCGAGGCTCCAGAAGGGCTGCCGGCCGACGCCGACGCGCTATTTCTCGGCGGCAGCCAGAACTACGAGGCGGTACTCGACCACGCCGTCGAGACAGGTGTCGACCGCATCGTGATGAACGTCGCACGGCTCGAAGTCGCAGGCGCTGCCGCCGAGGCGTTTCGCGAGCGCGGTCTGCTCGAGGAAATCGTGCAGTTGCAGGTAAGCCACGGCTACGAACTCGCCGGTGCGACGAGTTTCGACGCCGACAACCCGGTGTATATGCTCGTCGGGAGCACCGACGACGGAGGAGCCCGATGACCGTCTACGGCGTCGGTCTGGGGCCTGGTGATCCCGACCTTCTGACGGTTCGCGGAAAGCAGATACTCGACGAGGCAAACGTAGTGTACTCGCCGGGTCGCCTCTCGCGGTCGGTCGCGACCGAACACGTCCCGGACGAGCGCATCGGTGACCTCGATTTCCCGATGACGGACGACGAAGACGAACTCCGGGAAGCCTGGAAGAGCGCTGCCGCGGAGATTGCCCTCCGCGCTCGGGACGAACCCGTCGCGTTCGTCACGCTGGGCGACCCGAACGTCTACTCCACGTACGGCCATCTGCGCCGAACACTCGGGGAGTTCTACCCCGATATCGAAGTCGAGACGGTTCCCGGCGTGAGTGCGCTGACTGCGTGTACGAGCGCGCTCGGCATCGAGGTTGCGACGGGTGCCAGTCTCACACTGGCCGAAGCCGCCGGTGGCACTGTCCCGACCGGCCCCGAGCGGCTGGTGCTGTTCAAAGTGACCGACGCGATGGCAACCCACGAGCAACTGGTCGATGCCGGCTACGACGTGGTCTACGGACGGCGACTGTACATGGAAGACGGCGAGACAGTCGTGACCGACGACCCAGAGGAGATACGCGAGCGAGACTACTACACGCTCGCCTACGCCGAGAAATCCGATGCCGAGACGGTACCCGCCACTGCATCCTTCGAGAGCACGAGCACCGGAGACAGCGAGAAACCGACAACACAGGAGGCGACGGCCGACACCCAACCGGAGGTACCAGACCAATGACCGACCCACAGGAGGCAATCGACGCCAAGACGGCCACGCCAGCGACCGAACGCGACGAACGTATCACGGAACACTCGGCAGGCGACGTACAGGAGGGAATCCCCTTCATCGGTGCCGGCCCCGGTGACCCCGGACTGCTCACCGTCACCGGCAAGCGCCTGACAGAGGCGGCCGACCTGGTCGTCCACGCCGGTTCACTGGTCAACAGCGACCTGCTCGATGCGTACTGCAACGACGCCGAGCAGGTGACGAGCGTCGGCAAAGACCTAGAGGAACTGGTGCCGCTCATGCGAGACGCCTACGAAGCGGGAGACAACGTCGTCCGTCTGCACAGCGGCGACCCGGCAATCTACGGCGCGGCACTCGAACAGATGGACGCACTCGAACACGAGGGTGTGCCGACGTACATCGTCCCTGGCGTCACGGCCGCCTTCGCTGCCAGTGCGACGCTTCGCACCCAACTCACGCTGAACGAGGTCACCAACCACGTCGCCTTCACGCGACCGCAGGGGAATACACTCGATGCCGACGACGACCACATCAGCGAGTTTCTGGAGATGGGAGACGTGACAACCTGTGTCTATCTGGGTACCCACGCCGTCAGTGAGACGATGGAGCGACTGGTCGATGCGGGCCACGACCCGGAGACGCCGGTTGCCGTCGTCTATCACGCCTCCTGGCCCGACGAGGAGGTCATCGAAGGCACGATTGCGACCATCGGTGACCGCGTCGAAGAGGCTGGCTATCGTGCCTCTGCACTCGTCCTCATCGGTGACGCGGTACGGCGGGCGGGCTACGAGCGTTCCTATCTCTACGGCGACTGGGCAAATCGAGCCAGCGACACCGACGAGTGACTATGCCACAGGACACGAACGCAAGCGAGACGAACGAATCGAGTGATTCGGACTCGACACCCGATGCAAGCGGTGAGACAGCCGAAACAGTCGCCGTCGTCAGTTTCGAGCGCACCATCGACACGGCCCGAGAGATTGCAGCAGAGCTACGGGAGTCCTACGACACCATCGATGTCATCGAGTACCACGGCGACGTGTTCGCCGACCACTGGGGGGAGTACGACTGCTTCGTCGGACTGATGGCCTCGGGAATCGCGATTCGAAAGACTGCACCACTACTCGAGGACAAGTGGGACGACCCAGCAGTCGTCGTCGTCGACGAGGAACTGACGTGGGCGATCCCGCTCACGGGCGGACACCACGGCGCGAACCAGGTCGCACGCGACCTCTCGGAACTCGGCGCAGTCCCGACGATGACCACCGCCAGCGAAGCCGCCGGGAAACAAAGCGTCGAGCGCAGAGCCGAAATACTCGACAGTCGCGTCGTCAACGGCGATTCGACTGTCGCAACGAATCTCGCGGTGTTGAACGACGAACTCGGCCCGGTTGCCCGCCTCGACGGCCCGCGTGCCGTCCTCGTCGACGACGACGTCACCGTCCTCGAACGAAACGGTGAGGACGGCGTCGTGCTCGGTACCGGGACTGTCTCCGGCGTCGAGAAAGCGCAGGTGCTGACCGCCTGGAAGCAGGCACTTGCCGACCTCGAACTGGCGTTCGACGACGTGGACTTTGTCGCCACTGCCACCCGGAAAGCAGGCGAAGAAGGACTGTACGACGCCGCAGCGGAAATCGGCGTCGGCGTCGTCCTCTTCGAGAAGGAGACACTGATGGAGTTCGAGGGGCCGACCCCCTCGCGGTCGAAGGAACTCATCGGCTGGCCGGGTATCGCCGAGGCGTCGGCAATCGCCGGCGGGCGCGAGCACACGCTCCTTCGAGAGAAAGAGCGCTTCGACGACGCTGTCACCGTCGCTGTGGGGCGATAACATGAGCGACAGCGAAGAACCCGGCGACAGCGGGCGGTTGTACGTCGTCGGTATCGGCCCGGGGCTGCCAAAATCGATGACGCAGGCGGCACGCGAGGTCATCACCACGGCGGACTGTGTCATCGCGTCGCCTCTCTACCAGGAGTTCCTGCGTGAAGACGGGAGTCTGCCACCGGCGGATGCCGTCGACGAAAACGGCACAGTCACCCGCGAGGATGGCACCACCCAGGAGATCGTCGAGTCGTCGATGGGTAACCAGCGAGCACTGGCACGCGAGGCGTTCGAACGTGTCCGTGCCGGAGAGGATGTCGCGCACGTCTCCGGCGGCGACCCCAACGTCTACGGAAAGAGTGACCTCCTCTTTCAGATGGCCGAAGAGGAGGACGCCACCGACGTTCCAGTCGAAATCGTCCCGGGCGTGACAGCGGCGCTGGCCGGGGCCGCAAACCTCGGAGCACCGCTTTCGAATGACGTGTGTACCGTCTCGCTGTCGGAGAAGTGGCGCGACTGGGACGAAATCGGGCAGAAACTGCACGCCGCGGCGACGAGCGGATTCGTCGTCGTGTTGTACAACTGCTGGCGCGACCACGGCCGCGCAATCGACGTACTCCGGGAGGAGCGCGACGACGACGTGCCAGTCGGCATCTTCACCGACGCCGGACGCGGTGACGCCGGCCGGAACCCCGACGGCGAGACACACACGATTACCACACTCGGCGAGGTGGACGACCACGCCGAGGAAATCGGCGGGATGGGAACGTCCATCATCGTCGGCACAGCGGAGACGAGAGTCTGGGAGAACGACTACCGTTCGTATCTCGTCACCCCGCGTGGCGGGCGTGACGTGGAGAATTTCTGACAATGAGCAGCGATAACGACACCGACGGGAGTACAGACACCGAAACAAAGTGCGGCGCGAAAATCACCGACGCCGAATCGAGCGCGACGACCGGTTCCTGTGGCGGGTCGGCGACCGACAGCACCGAAGACGAGGTCGGGGCGACAGTCGAGGATTTCGAGGCAGACCCCGGAAACCTCGTCGCTGTAGGACTGGGGCCGGGACAGCCCGAGGGGATGACCCAGCGGGCGCGGGCGGCACTGCTCGAAACCGACCACATCGTCGGCTACTCCACCTACATCGAGTTACTCCCCGAGGAGATTATCGACGCGACCGACGAACTCTACGACACGGCGATGTGTGGCGAGGTGTCCCGAACCGAGGAGGCCATCGACCGGGCGCTTTCGGGCAACGACGTGGCGATTATCGGGAGCGGCGACCCCAACGTCTACGCGCTGGCCGGCCTCGCACTCGAAATCCTGGAGTCGAAGGGCGCGACCGCGAGCATGGTCGATTTCGAAGTGGTTCCGGGCGTGCCGGCGGCACAGTCCTGTGGCGCACGACTGGGCGCACCACTTGTCAACGACAGCGTCAGCATCTCGCTGTCCGACCATCTGACGCCGATGGAGACTATCGAGTCACGCCTGCAGGCGGTCGCCAGAGAGGGGTTTACCATCGCCATCTACAACCCCTGGAGTCGCAAGCGCAAAGAGAACTTCCAGCGGTGCTGTGAGATTCTGCTGGAACATCGTGCACCCGACACACCGGTCGGCATCGTTCGCGGAGCCGGCCGCGAGAACGAAGCAGTCGAAATCGTCGACCTCGGCGACCTCCCCGACATGGGCGAGACAGACCTCATCGATATGACGACGACACTCATCGTCGGCAACGAGGAAACCTACGTCTGGGACGACCGGATGGTCACCCCGCGTGGCTACGAATCGAAGTACGACTACTGAGGCGTCGCGAAGCGGTCAGGATGTCGACTCGACGCCAAGTCGTGTCGCATCGGAGCCGAACTCGGATTCCAGCAGCGACGGCACGTCCTGCGGGCTCACTTCTGCGTACCACCGCCCGCGCGGGTGAATCGCAATCGCAGTGCCGTCCTCGCTGCACAGCCCGAGACAGCCGGTCTCGACGACGTGGACGTGCGACCAGAAGACGCCGCGGTCGCGAAGCCACTCACAGACCGCCTCGTACACTGCCGGGCCGTCTGCCTCGCCACAGCAGGCGTACTCGCCGTCCCGGTCGGTCGTACAGACCAGGACGTGGTCGGTGAAGCCGTTCGCGACGACGGCCTCGGTTCGCTGTTCCATCAGTCACTCACCAGAGACGATTCGGTGGTCGTCAGGTCGTCGTCCGGCGACGTATGCGACCCGAGCTGTGCGTGTGCTGTCGCGAGAAGCGCCCACAGGAGCACCTGTCCGAAGACGACGAGGCCAGTCAGCCCCGCCCCGAGCGATGCCGGGAGCGACCCCGACGTGGTTCCGCCCGGCGCGAGTGTCGCCGGCACGACCAGCAGTCCCGCCGTCGACACGGCTGCAAGCGTGGCTCCCACTCGACCGTGCGTGTCTCGCAGTCGGTTGTACACGACTCCTGCGAGGAAAGAGGTGAGCGCACCGGCGACCATCATCCCGCCGTAGACGAGCAGTCGTGTCGTCGTCGAAAGCACGTATTCGGTACCTGGCGTCACGGGCGGCAACGCCAGCCACGGCGCGCCGGAGACGGTAACAAACCCCGCCACCCCCAGCAGATAACTCTTCGTTGCTCCTGTCCCCGGAATTGCGGGTTCGAGGATGAAAAAGCCGAGACCGAAGACGCTGCCGCCGAGCAACACCGCCCACAGCCCGGCGGAGACGACGCTGACGACATCTGTGGACACCGGCGACGCCGAGTCATCGTGGTTGCCCTCCCCAGCGTGGTGGCTGTCACCGTGGGCCACGCCGTCGGCGTACCCCAGGAGCGGATTGGCGACCACCGCCATGAACAGGGCGAAGACGACCCCCGCGAGAATGCCGGCTTTCACCCCGCGCGTCAGCGACGCAACTACCATTCTCAGTGACAGGTGATGCCGGCCGCGTGTCGGAAGTTGTGCATTGCGTCGTGGACGAGTGGCTCCTGCATAAACAGGAGTGTGAACCCGAGCGCAGCGATAAAGAGCATTCCTGCCGCAAGCTGAACTGGCGAAACTGTCCCCCGAACGTGGTCGATTCGACCGTGAACCGTCTGTGTTGCTGCCATACTAAACCTAGATTTTAGCGGAACAACTACGGTTGTAAAACTTTCGAGTTCTCGCCGGTCACGGCGACCGCGTCGCGAGTGTTTCCTCGATGTGGTCTGCAGAGAGCGCGTCCAGTGGGATGCGTTCGGCGTCGGTCTCGGCGACGATTGCGTCGGTCACACCGGTCGCGTCGGTGTCCGCATCGACGACGACGAGTCTGGTGCCGGTCTCGGCGAGTGCCCTCGCCGCCGCACGGGACGTTTCGGTCGGACTTCCGTCGGCGACGTTTGCGCGTCCGTCGGTCACCAACACGGTGACACTGCTGTCGGGGTCGGCACGGTCGAGTACCCCCCGGGCAGTGTCGAGACCGGCGGGAATCGGCGTCCGGTCGCCCGTCGGCAACTCCTTGAGATGCCGTGCAGCGAGTGAGACGCTGTCGGTCGGCGGCAGCAACACCTCCGCGTCGTCGCCGGCGAAAGCGACGAACGCGACCGCATCGCGCTGCTGGTAGGCGTCTTGCAGGAGTTCGAGTACCGTCCCTTTGGCCGCCCGCATCGCCGGGCGCATCGAGGCGCTGGCGTCCACGACGAACACCACCAGTGCGGTCGTCTCGCCGGCACGAACCGACTGGCGGAGGTCTCTGGAGCCGACAGTGTCTCCCCCGCGACGAGCCGCCGCCCGGACGGAGGCCGCCGCGTCGATTGCGCTGTTGGTGTCTGCGGGCTCGGAACGGACGCGCGCTCCCTCGTTATCGACGCTCGGTTCTGCCTGTGCGCTCGTCCCGTCCCCGTCGGTGCTCGCTGTCGTTTCGGGTGCCGAAACCGGCGGAGCGGCGCTCTCGCCGATGTCGGCCCGTTCCTGTCCGGGCACCAGCGGCGTGCGTTTCTCGCCGTCGTCTTCGTGTTGCTCCGCGTGACTCTCCGCCGTTGCCGGGTCGCTGCTGTCGGTGTCCTCTCCGCGGGACTGGTCGCCGCTCTCTGTGGGGTCGTTTTCGTCGGTTCTCTCGTCTGCGTTCGCTGACGGGTCGTCAGATGAGGGCGGCGACTCCTCGTCTGTCGTCTCGTCGGACGGGTCTGGCTCCTCGCCAGTCGTCTCGTCGTCGGCATCGTCCGGTTCGTTCCCGGACTTTCCCGGGTCGGAGTCGTCGGCCTGTTCGCCGTCGAAGTGGTCGTCGAGCAGTTCGTCGGTGTCGGGGGTCTCCTCGAAGGGATGAGACTGGAGGCGATGGGGAAGTGCCAGTTCCGCTGCCCGGCGAACGTCGGCCGCTTCGACGTTCCTGCGACCGTCGAGTGCAGCGAGGGTGCGCGCTGCACGCGCCGTCGCGATGTCGCCACGGTGGCCGTCGACGCCGGCCGTACGGCACAGTTCGGCGATATCTTCGAGGAGTGTCGTCGAGATGGTCACGTCATCGAGATTGTCACGTGCCCACGCCAGTTGCTCGCGGTGTTCGACGGAGTCGCTCCCGGCGGCGGCCGTTGCCTCGGTGTCCTCCAGCGCTTGCTCGACGATAGCGACGCGCTGGTCGATGTCCGAACAGCCAGTCACCGTCGCCTGGAGCGCAAAGCGGTCTCGCAACTGCGGTCGCAGGTCACCCTCCTCTGGGTTCATCGTCCCGACGAGCGTGAACTCGGCGGGGTGGCTGACACTCACACCATCGCGTTCGACCCTGTTGATACCGCTGGCGGCGGCGTCGAGCAACACGTCGACGAGGTGGTCGTCGAGGAGATTCACCTCGTCGACGTAGAGAATGCCGCGGTTGGCCCGAGCGAGCAGTCCCGGGTCGAACTCGTAGTCGCCGTCGAGCGCATCGGCCACCGACAGACTGCCGACCACACGCTCGCGGGTCGCACCCAGCGGCAGCGTCACCAGCGGCGTCGGTCGCTCCGTCGTCTCGGGATTCGACCGACTGCGACAGTCCGCACACTGCCGTTCCGGTTCCGCCGGCGGACAGCCGTATGGACAGTCGGCGACCGCTCGCTGTTGTGGCAGCAGGTCTGCCACCCCCCGAACCGCCGTCGATTTCGCCGTCCCCTTCTCTCCCCGTATCAACAACCCGTCGAGGTCGTCGTTCGCCGCGACCGCCAGCAACGCCTCCTTGAGGCCTTCCTGCCCAATAATGTCACCGAACGCCAGGTCTGCCCGCCGCCGGTGCGTAACATTATTGTCCTCCCCATCTCCAACCATGATTGACCTAACACAATAGGGGTTTAACAACGTTATGCCATCAATCGGTCTGTACACTGCGACGGAGAACGAACTGGGTGCCATCCAGCGGGCCGCTGCCCGGGTCGAAACCGACCTCGTCGTTCGCTCGGAGGGGGACATCGACGACATCGGCGACGTGGATGCGTTCGTCGACGAACTGACCGATGCCGTCGCCGTCCTCGTCTCACTCCACGGTTCCAGGGAGCGTCTGCCGGGGTACGACCACGCAATCGACCGACTCGCCGAGGCGGACGTTCCTGTCGTGGTCACGTCGACCAGTGGCGGTTTCGCCGCCGCAGACTCGACCGTGTCGGCGGGCGTCAGAGAGCAGGTTGTGGACTATCTCGACTGCGGCGGCACGACGAACGTCGCAAACTGCATCCGCTTTCTCGTCGACGAGTTCGGCAACCGCGCGTGTGCCCACGACGACCCGGTCGAACTGCCGACGGAGGGGGTGTATCACCCCGACCACCCGGGGGTAAGCTACGAGGAACTGTTGGCGACGTTCGACCCCTCACTGCCGACCGTCGCTATCTGGTTCTACGAGTCCCACTGGACGCACGAAAACACCCGCTACGTCGACGCACAGGTGCGCGCACTCGAAGCCCACGGAGCGAATGCACTCCCCATCTTCTGTAACCCCGCGACGGACACCGACGAGCAGTGGGATGCAAAACGCGTGACCGAGGAGTGGCTGTGTGACGACACCGGCACACCGGTCGTCGATGCCGTCCTCTCCTCGTTTATGTTCTCACTATCGATGGACGAACGCGGCCGGGACGCCAGCGACGAGGGCGAAGACGCCGAGGAGGTGTTTCTCGACCGCCTCGGTGTGCCGGTCATCCAGACGGTGACGACGATGCGCTCCCGGTCGGCGTACCAGGCCAGCGACACCGGCGTCAAGGGATTCGAACTGGCGTTGTCCGTTGCGCTCCCCGAGTTCGACGGAACCGTGGTGACCCACCCGATAAGTGGCAAAGAGCGAACCGAAGACACAGCAGACATCGGGAGCGTGCCAGAGCAGCATTTCCCCATCGACGACCGCATCGACCACGCCGCCCGCCTCGCAGTCAACTGGGCACGGCTCCGAGACACACCCAACGCAGAGAAGCGAGTCGCCGTCATCTTGCACAACTATCCACCCGGCGACGACGGCATCGGTACCGCCTTCGGACTCGACAGTCCGGCCAGTACCGTCAATCTCCTCGACGAACTGGCCGCCAGAGGCTACGACCTCGGTGGCGAGCGCCCGGAGAGTGGCCAGGCGCTCATCGACCGGTTGACGGCACAGCTGACACTCGACGACCGCTGGGTCAGACCGGCGGATATCCGAGAACTGAGTGTCGATATCGTCGAATCCGACCAGTATCGCGAGTGGTTCGACAGCACGGACGAACGCTTGCAGGCGGCCGTCCGCGAGGAGTGGGGCGACCCGCCAGACCGCCCGTTTGCCATTCCCGGCGTCGAGTTCGGCAACATCCTCGTCACCGTCCAGCCACCGCGAGGGTTCGGGAAAGACCCCGAAAAGGTGTATCACGACTCCGCGCTCCAGCCGCCACACGACTACATTGCCTTCTACGCCTGGCTTCGCAACCGGTTCGAGGCCGACGCCGTGGTGCATCTGGGCACACACGGGAGCCTGGAGTGGCTCCCCGGGAAGACCGTCGGGCTGAACGGTGCCAGTGCTCCCGACCAGCTCGTCGACGATATCCCGAACGTCTACCCCTACATCATCAACAACCCCGGCGAGGGTACGCAGGCGAAACGACGCTCCTACGCCGCCGTCGTCGACCACCTGACGCCGGTGATGCGAAACGCAGGCACCTACGACGAACTCACAGAACTCGAAGAACTCGCCAGCCACTACCGCAAAGCGGGACTGCGAGAGGCGCGAAGCGACGACGGCGCACACATCGAGACACGACTCCGCGAACTGGTGGCCGACCTCGACCTCAACGTCGGTCTCGACCCGATGAAGGCCGACATC
>CAZFOF010000041.1:0-12608 GCA_964520265.1 uncultured Halobacteriales archaeon
TTCTCACCGGTCTCCGAACTGTTGAGTTGTTGCTGTTCGACTGCCTCGCGAGGGCCGGCCGGCGTCGGGTCGAACTGCACCCAGCCAGTCTCGGGGAAGTAGACCTCGACCCAGGCGTGTGAGTTCAGCCCGCGGACGACGTACTCGCCGTCATCGCCGCGTTCACCGGGTGTATACCCGACGGTGAGACGAGCGGGAATATCCTGCGTGCGCAGCATCGTCACCATCGACGTCGCATAGTAGGTACAGTAGCCCGCGTCCATCTCGAACAGGAACGAGTCGGCGATGTTGCCGTCCGGTCGCTCGACATCGAGTGAGTACTCCCGGTTGTCCTCCAGCCAGCGCTCGATTCGCCGTGCCGTCTGGTAGCGACTTGCGTCCTCGCCGACGATGTTTGACGTGCGACGGGCGACGCGGTTTGGCGTACTGGCGGGCAACTGGGTGTAGCGCTCGACGATTCGGTCGGGGTCGTCACCGACTCGCCCGGCGAGTGAGGCCGTCGAGACGACAGGCACGGCGCTGGTGACCTGGTAGGTGTTGCCGGAGACGAGTGGCCCCTCGGGTTCGAGGCCGCCGGCACTCGTGATGCGTGTGTCGTTGGCAACGTCATCACCGACCTCGATGGGTCGCCAGGCGGCCGGCATCGCGTTGGTCGAGGATTCGACGGTGAACTCCTGGACGAGGCGACGAGATTCACCCGGCGGGGCCGAAAGGTCGCCGTCGTCGTAGGCAGCGGTGCCACCACTTCGCACCCAGCCCTCACCGGTGTATCGGTTGTAACTCGCTACTCGCCAGTATCGCTCCTGTTCGCTCTCGACGCGAAAGCGGACGGCCGGCGAGAGGCTGATGGAACCGGCAACTTCGAACGACGACTCCGGCGAGAGGAGGTTGGCTTCGATAGTGTCGGCCTGGTTGTCGCTGTCACCGACCAGTGCGACGGCCCCACCGGTGCCGCCGGGGACGACAGAGACCATCGCCGGCACCAGCACCATCACCGCGAGGACGACGGCAACGGACTCGGTCGCACGAACGGAGGCATCACGGCGGTGGAGGTCACCGAACCCGAGTGCGGCCGCTGTACCGAGGACACCGAACAGTGTGACTGTCAGTCCCGCATCGCCCGTGAGGACGAGATAGCCCAGCATCCCACCCGCGACGGCCGTCGCTGCTCCGTACCAGCCCCGGAGACCGAAGTACCACGTCACGAAAACCGGTGCCGGTGTAATCGACAGCGCCCAGATGGTCGAGCGCTCGATTTCCAGAATCGACTTGCCACTAATCAGTTTGAGATTGCTCTCGACCATCGCCCCGAAAGCGGGGTCGTAGGGCAACGACAACAGGTAGATTGTGAGGCCGACGACCATGAACACACTCGCCAGTGTGAGTGCCACGGCAACCCGGAGGAGTCGCGCGAGCAGCGTCGCCACCACGAGCGCGCCCGCGATGAGTATGTAAAAGTCCGAGAGATCACCGGAGATATCGACGACATCGCGGAGGACGGTCAGAAACGACCACAGAAGCGTCGCCAGTCCCGCAAGCGCGAGCGTCCGCGTCGCCGGCAGCGAGGGACGCGCCCACGTCACTGCGCGGTCGAGTGTACTCATGCGACCCCCTCCACGGACTCTCCATCGGAACCGAACACCGCGTCGAAGTCCTGTTCACGGTCGGCCACGCGAATCGTTCGGCCGACGGAGTCGACACTGATAGCGATATCTGCCTCGGCGCGTGTCTCTGATGGAAGCAAGCCTGCGTCCGTTTCGGCGAGTGTACGCATGAGTTCCTGTCTGTGTGCGGCACCTTCGCCGGCGGAGAGACTCCGGTCGGGAACGGTCAGCGCGACCGACAGCCCCGTATCGAGTGCGTGCAAGACGAGTGTCGCGGCCGCCGACGCCATCTCGTCGCCGTAGCCGTCCATCGCCTCCGCCGCGATGTGGATGGTGTCGTGCTGTGTTGCGGCGGCAAACTCCATGACCAGCAGGTCGTCGCGCTTGGCGCTCGAGTTCCAGTGGACGTTTTTCAGCGGGTCGCCGGGTTCGTACTCCCGCAGTCGGTCGAACTGCTGGCGTTCTGCTGCGAGTTCGTCCGTGAAAAGCGACGTGAGCATACTGTCGTCCATCTCGTAGACCCGCGGAAAGACGACGAACTCCGCGCTGGCAGTGGTCTCGACCCGCTGTTCGATAAATCCGAGCGGGTCGCGCTGGCGGATGCTGGGCGCATCGAGTTGGTAGATGCCCCGGCGGCCAAGCCGCACCGAGCGCTCGATTGTCGTCGGCGGACTGACTGCTGTCTCGATATCGGTCGCGGCCAGTCCATCGGGGAGGTGGAGGTCGACAGTGAGCAACCCTCCGCCGTCGACATCGAGCGTCAGCGTCCGTTCGTCACCGGGATAGCCCGACCCCAGCGTCCCGTAGGAGACAGTCGGCGACGGCGCTCTGGCGACGAGGATGGCACCGACGAGGAGGGCAGCGAGTAACGGTGCGGCAACGGCGTTGAGCGAGCGGTCGCCGGACACCCATGCCAGCCCGATAGACAGACCGACGACGAGAACCGCGACCGTACCACGGCGGGTGAGTCTCATTCTGGTTCGATTGCGGTGAGTGCATCCTCGATGACGTCGGCCGGCGTCTGGTCGGTGCTCGTCTGGACGCGGTGAGTGAGCACGGGGCGAGCCTCGTGTTGGATATCGTCGGGGATGACATATCCCCGTCCGTCGAGTACCGCCCGCGCCTGTGCGGCCCGAAGCAGGGAGAGTGTCCCGCGTGGACTCACACCGAGCGTCGCGTACTCGCGGGTGTACCGTGACAGTCGGGTCGCGTAGGTACGCACCTGTTCGGCGACAGTTACCTCCGCGGTCGTCTGTCTGGCCTCGGTCAACTCACCGAGCGTCGCGACCGGCGTAAGTTCCGCAATCGGGTGGTTGCCGACGACGCGGCCGAGCATCTCCGTCTCTTCGGCCTCGTCGGGATAACCCAGACGGAGTTTCTTCATGAAGCGGTCGACCTCCGCCATCGGCAGGTCGTAGGCGCGGTCGCTCTCGACGGTGTTCTGGGTCGCGATGACGGTAAAGGGCTGAGGTACCTCTCTGGTCGTCCCGTCGACGGTGACCTGCTCTTCTTCCATCGCTTCCAGAAGTGCACTCTGGGTCTTCGGCGGTGCACGGTTGATCTCGTCGCTCAGGACGACGTTCCCGAATATCGGCCCGGGCCGGAATTCGAACTCGCCGGTCTTCTGGTTGTAGACGTTCACCCCGGTCACGTCGGAGGGCAGGAGGTCGGGCGTGAACTGGACGCGCTTGAACGTGCCGTCGAACGAGCGAGCCACTGCGCGGGCGAGCATCGTCTTGCCGACGCCGGGTACGTCCTCGAGCAAGACGTGGCCTCGTGCCAGTAGCGTCGTGACGATGTGTTCGATTTCCTCGTGGTGGCCGACGATGACACGCTCGACGTTTTCGATGACGTCCTCGACGACCGCGCTCGCCTCGTCGATAGCGCGGTCGGGCTGTACCTCAGAGGTTTCAATCTCGGTGTCTGTCATAGGTGGTGGGGCATCCTCGCGGTTGTGGGCAGCAAGTAGTCAGGTCTCGTGCAGGATGCGACAAGTATCTTCTGTAGATTCGCGCGGCTGACACATACCACGGAACCGGGTATCTGCTACTAGCAGGTCGAACGTAGTAAGAATGTGGGTGGTGTCGTCGACTCCTCTCGAATCGTTACCACTCTTTGCAGTCGGGACAGACCTGTCCGGCCTCGCTGTACCACAGGCGGGTGACCTGGTCGCCACAGGAAACACACGTCTTGCCAGACGGCATCCACTGGTAGGTGGTGGTCGCAGCCTCGACGGTCGACGACGGCTCGGTGTCGGACGCGTCTGTCGGGGGTGTCTCCGCGGTGTCCTCCGGTGGCTGCTCGTTGTCCGCCGACGAGTGCTCGCTGTCGCCGTCGAGAAAGTCCTCGAGCGAGGTGTCGTCCATGGTACCGATACCGGCTGGAATCCGATTATACTGTTGGCTATCACTGAGCGTGCGTATCGCTCACTCTGGCTGATAGGGGTTGGTCGCGGTGTCGAGGCGATAGACATCTGGAGCGGCGTCGAAGTCGTCGTCGAACGCGTAGAGATACCCGTGCCCCTCACCCTGCATATACGCGACAATAGCGGCGTCGACGAACGAAAAGCGCTCGTACTGGCGGAAAAGTGTTTTTGCCGTAGTGAATTCGTCGGTCGTCAGCGAGTCGATGTGGAACCGAGCGTTTGCTTCGACCCGGTCGAGAAAGTCGGTCGCAGCGTCGTGACCTGCGTGCGTCGTCAGCCCATTCAGCGTCTCCGCGAGGACGTACTCGATGAGTATCGCTTCCGGGAGGGTCGCAGTGTCGATGCCCTGAAGAATTGGCAGTGCATCGTCGTGTGCACTGTCTCTGCGGTACGCTGCCGCGAAGAGAACGGTCGTATCGACGAGTGCGCGAGGCATCTATTCGACGTCGACGCCCCACGCGTCGTGGTCGGGTGTGACCGCTGTCTCGTGGTCGCCGTCGTACCCGTCGAACTCACTGAACGTGCCGCTGCGCTGCTGAACGACCTGGACACGGAGCGTCCCGTCGTCCTCGATGTGCCAACGGAGTTTGTCACCGTCGTCGATATCGAGCTCGTGACGGATGCGAGCGGGGATATTCGCCTGATTTCCCGACACCTTGCTTTCGGAGTCGACGCCATCACTACTCATAGACGTGGATACGTGACCGATTCTGATAAATCGTAGTGTGCTCGCACACTACTTCGGACGATTACACTGTCCCACTCGCCAACCTTCCGACAGATTCCGCTGTTTCACAGGCTCCGGTAAGAGCCGAGAATATGAGTCGTGTCGCTGAAGATGGGGTCACAGCGCCGGACAGAAGCACACAAGTAGCACGGGGCAAAACGGCCAGATATGTTCATTCAGGAACTGCTCAACAGCCTCATCGAGATGCCCGGCAAGTTCGCCGATATTGCGATGCACGACCCGCTGTCGGCGGTGTTGCTCACGGTCGGTGCCATTCTCACCACGCTGTCGGTTGCCTACTTCTCGCTGCTTACTGTGGGTTCGCTGCTCGATTTGGTCACTCCCGAAGCCGGCGGGCCGCCCCGCCAGCCAGGGCAATAGCATCGTCGAGGTCAGGGCCAAGGGGCGACCCGACGACGAGACTGTCCGCGACTGCGAGTATCTGTTCGATTCGTGCTGTGACCATCTCCGGTTCTCCGGCGATACAGAAGGCGTCGATCATCTCGTCGCTCACCTGCTCGAAAGCGTCGGTGAACTCGCCTGCCGAAATCGACTCGCCGATTGCACTCGCCCGCTCACTGTCGAGTCCGTGCCGCTGTAACACCGGCGGCGGCGCACTCCCGGCGATAAACGCCACCGGCGGCCGTGCGGCCTCGCGTGCCGCCTGTTTGTCGTCTGCGACGCTGACGCTCGCGTATGCCGCGAAGTCGAACTCGCCGCGGTGGTCGGGGCGGGCCTCCAACCCCTCGGAGACGCGGTCGGCCGCCCACTCGACGTCGCGGGGATGTGCGCCGTTGTACAGGACGCCGTCGGCGTACTTCGCCGCCATCCGCGTCATATCCGGCCCCTGTGCGCCGACGTACACCGGTATCGAGCGGGCATCGTAGTTCAGCCCTGCGTCGACTGCCTCGAAGGTGCCGTCGTCGTCGACGCACTCGCCATCGAACAGTTGCCGTGCGACCTGCATCGTCTCCAGCACACGCCGCAGCGGTGACTCCCCGCCGTAGCCCAGATTCGACAGCGTCGACTGGTCACCGGCACCGACGCCGAAGATGCCACGGCCGTCGGCGAGTTCGTCGAGTGTCGCCATCCGCGACGCGAGTGTCACCGGGTGCGTCTCGAAGGGGTTGGTGATACCCGGCCCGAGCCGAACGGATTCTGTCGCCTGTGCCATCGCCGCCAGCGCGACGAACTCGTCGCGGTTGTTGTAGTGGTGGCTGGCGAAGACGGCATCGAAGCCCTCGTCCTCCGCCGCAACGGCGAGGTCGGTCAGACGGGACACCGGATGCTCGGGTGTGAGTTCGATACCAATCATGCCTCACCCTCCCAGGCGGCCAGCGCACGGCGGACGATGTCGTCTTCTTTCTCCCGAAAGAGTTCGTCGCTGCCTTCGTGGGCACCGAACTCCCAGTCACGGACGACTGCAACTGGTGTGCCACCGTCACCTTCACCGGTGACGAGATTGGCGGCGGCCGCGAGTTCGTCGACGACGGCCTGAACCGTCGCGGTGAGTTCTTTGCCCTCGCGGTCGTGTTCGCCGCGCCAGTCCCGTGCCGCGGGCAGTCCCGCCCACCCGAGTGCGACACCGCGTTGCCCGTAGCGAAACGGCCGTCCGGAGGTGTCGGTAACGACGACTCGCGAGCCGAGGTGTTCGTGGAGTGCCTGCGCGCTCGCTCCCGGATGTTCCGGAAGCAAGAGCAGGTCGGCATCAGGGAGATTCGAGCGGTCGATGCCCGCGTTGACCGTGATGTGTCCAAACGGCGTCACCGCGAGCATGATGGGGAAGTCGACGAGCAGTTCGTCGCTGGCGTCGATGACCGCCTGCGCGAAGCGTGGGTCTTTCTGTTCGTCGGCGAGGTCGCTGACACGGTCGGCAATCGTCCGGGCACGCTCGCCAGCCTCGTAGTCGTCGAGGTCGGCCTGTCGGCCCTCGGCCTTCGAGGCGATGGTGCTGGCGACACAGACCACATCGTCGGGGCGAAGGTCGACCTGCTCGGCGACGAGTGCGGCGATGTCGTCGCCGGGTCGTATCTCTGGAAGCCCTTCGACGGCGAAAACGTCCATACCATGGGCTTTGCCCGGGTGGTGAAAAGCCCGCCGCTGTCGGCAGTTCGAACCGTAAATCACGACCGCTCTCAGAGTTCGTGGAGTTCCAGGTCGAGTGAGCCGCCGGAGACGGTGGCGGTCAGCATCGTCGTCCGTGCGGCCGGCGCAGCGCCCGTCACACTCCCTGGGTTGAGCAGTCGCACCCCGTCGTGTCTCGTATCCAGTACCTCGTGGGTGTGGCCGGCAACGCCAACCGCGTCGTCGGTACTGGCGTTCTCGTGGACGGCATCGGCAACGCGCTGCTCGTAGCCCCGACTCGGGCCAGTGCCGTGGGTGACGACAAATTCCACGCCGCCGAGTTCGACTGTCGCGACGGCCGGCAGTCCCACCCGGGGATCCATGTTGCCCGACACAGCGGTCAGTTCGGGGGCGGAGTCACGCGTATCGGCGAGTGCCGCCTTCGAGTCGAAATCCCCCGCGTGGATGACGTGGTCGGCCTGCTCGATTCGGTCACGGAACGGGTCGGGTATCTGCTGTGCGCGCGAGGGGATGTGTGAGTCGCTGACGAGTGCAATGTCCATAGACCACTCTCCGAACGCGGACTACAAATGTGCCACGTCGATATCTCATCCCTGACGTTGATACCCCCCGGTTCCGAATGGCTGTGCATGGACGAACGGGCGGTGGTGACGTGTTTCCTGCGCAACGACAGTGCAGTCCTGTTACTGTTGCGCAGCGACGATGTCGGCTCCTACCAGGGGAAGTGGGGCGGTGTCGCCGGGCACGCCGAGGGCGACCCGGCGGAGGCGGCACGCCGAGAGATACGCGAGGAGACCGGCCTCACAGAGGAGGACGTTACCCTCGTCAGGCGCGGCGATGCCCACACCGTCGAGGACACCGACCGCGGTACTCGCTGGGTCGTCACCCCGTTCCTGTTCGACGCCGCGACGCGCGATATCGAACCCAACTGGGAGACTGCCGACTACCAGTGGGTCGCACCATCCGCGATACACTACCGACAGACTGTCCCCGCACTCTGGGAGTCCTACGACCGCGTCAGACCGACCGTCGAAACTGTCGCCAGCGACCGCGACCACGGCGCTGCACACATCTCCGTTTGCGCACTCGAAGTCCTCCGTGACGAAGCAGCGGTGGTGGTCAGACGCGAGGCCGAAACCGACGGCTGGGACGAACTCGCGGCGACTGCACGCGCACTCCTCGACGCCAGACCGTCGATGTCGGTCGTCCGCAACCGCGTCAATCACGTCATGCACGCCGCCAGTGACGCAGGGACGGCCTCGGCCGTCGAACACGTCGCGTCGGTGGCAATCGTCCGTGCGGTCGACGCCGACTGTCGCGCCGCCGAGGCCGCCGCTGAACGCATCGAGGACGCACGCGTCGCGACGCTCTCTCGCTCCGGAACGGTGCTGCGTGCACTGGAGCGGGGCACACCCGAAGCAGTGCTCGTCGCGGCGTCGAACCCCGGCCGCGAGGGTGTCACTGTCGCCGAGGAACTGGCAGAGACAACCGACGTGACGCTGACGAGCGACGCCGCATTCGCCCACGCCGTCGCCGAGTGGGACGCCGACATCCTCCTCGTCGGTGCCGACACCGTGCTGGCAGACGGACGCGTCGTCAACAAGGTTGGCACCAGAAGCGGGTCGATGGCGACCTGTTTCGAGGGCAAGACAGTGTACGTCGTCGCTGCCGCCGACAAACTCTCGCCAGACGGCACAGTCGACCTGGAGCATCGAGAGCGCGAGGAACTCTACGACGGTGACGCGCCGCTGTCAGTCTACAATCCGACGTTCGACGTCACGCCACCGGAATGTATCGACGCGGTCGTCACGGAGCGTGGCATCCTCGACGTGGCCGCAGTCGACGAAATCGCACAGCAACACCGCGTTCACGCCGACTGGGAGTGAGTGGGCGGCTGTTCGACGTGACGTTTCCAGAAACTGTCCTGGCTGTATCGTGCGTATCCACCCTGATAGCCACGGAGTTTCGCAAGCGGTGCGAGCAGGTCAGTCGCCAGGCGTGCCGGCCCGCGCTCGGCAGCGGTGAAAATCGTATCGCCGTCGAGTCGCTTGGCGATGAGCGCCTGCTGGAACGGATCGTCGGCGCTAATCGAACTGTCGTGAGCGATGCCGCCAAGCGTCGGCAGTATGTAGCCGATACGTCCCAGCGGCGCAATGGTCGTGACGACGACAGTCAGGTCGTCACCGGTGCAGTCGAAACTGTGTCTCGTCCCGGTGTCGACGGCGACTGACTCGCCTGCCGTTGCAGTGTGCGAGGAGCCGTCGCAGGTGACCGTCAACTCGCCCTGTCGTACCTCGAAGCGCTCCTTGCTAACCTCGTGATAGTGTTCCGGCGGGCCGTCGTACCCCGACCCGAAGATACTCACTGTGCGCAGATGGCCACCGTCGTCCTCGGAACGTTCCAGCGGTGCACTCCAGACGTCACGCGTTGGATGTGAGTTCAGCGGGCCGACACGCTCGGCGAGAAGGTCGTCGATGAGTCCATCTGGGTCGTACTCAAAGCCAGTGTCGGGTACGTGCTCGCCACTCTCGTCTATCGTCCGGCCGGTCACGGTCGTCATCGGACTATAGTTGGCTTCCAGCGGCAAAACCACCACGGTTGTACGGCCTGACGGAGCGACAGTCCTCTACCGAGCAGCCAGGAACTCGCCGGCACGGTCACGACCCAGATCCATCAACTCGGCGATAAAGTCGGGGTCGCGGTCGAGTTTCGTCGAGCAGTGAAAGCGCTCGCCCATCTCGATGCGGTGGATGTCGGTCTTCGAGAACTTGTCGTCGGGGAGCGTACCGTCCTCGACCCACTCGTTGATGCGCTCGATAAAGCCCAGCTCCTGGTTCAGGGAGATGTTCCCCGAGAGTTCGTTGCGTCGGTCGGCGATTTCCTCGAGAGAGGTCGGTTCGCCGTCGAGTTCCTGGGGGTTGATCTGGATGACCCACAGCTCGTCGGGTTTGCGTTCGACTGGCTGGTGCATCAGGTCGCTGACCGGCGGATTCTGTGAGAAGAGCCCGTCCCAGTGGAGGTGGTCGTGAATCTCGACAGCCTCGAAAATGTTCGGGACAGCCGCCGACGCGAGGACGGCATCGACAGTCACGTCCTCGTTGGTGAACGTCTCGAAGACGCCGGCGTTGATGTTGACCGTCCCAACCACCAGTTCCGGTGCGTCGACCTGGCAGTAGTCCGGAATCGACTCGAAGTCGATGTGTGTCTCCAGCACCTCCCGGATACGGTCTTTTCCCTGTTCCGGCCCGGGAATCTGGTAGGGGCTGAACTGGGGCAGCGGCATCCCGCTGGACTCCAGTGAGTTGATGTTCATCAGCCAGGAGTTCAGCCAGCGGTCGCCGTAGTCCGACGCCGAGAGGTCGCGCCACACCTTGTTCAGCAGATTTGCGGCCGTCTCGGGGTCGCTCGTGACCAGGCCATACCACGTTGCGAGCGCATTGAATGCGCCGCCGGATGCCCCGCTGATACCGACCAGTTCGTACGCCTCGTCCCAATCACACTGTTCTAAGAGCGTCTCGAGGACACCCGCGGTGAAGGCAGTGTGACTTCCACCGCCCTGGCAGGCGATGGCGACGTTCGTTGTCTCGCTCATGAGTTACTCGTAGGTGTGGGTGTAGCCGCCGTCCCACAGCATATCCGCGCCGTTGAGATTCGCACCGTGGCGCGAGAACCCGAAGGTGAAAAGATTCGCCACCTCGGCCGGCGTCATCATCTCTTTCGTCCGGGCCTGCCCGAGCATCACGTCCTCGATGACCTCCTGTTTGGAAATGCCCCGTTCCTCGGCAGTGTCTTCGATCTGATTGACCATCAGCGGCGTCAACACGTAGCCCACCGAGACCGAAAAGCCACGGAGCGAGCCGCCACCTTCGGCGGCGATTGCCCGCGTCAGACCCGTGATACCGTGTTTGGCGGTGATGTAGGCCGGTTTGGCCTGCGTCGCGTAGTGGCCGTGAACCGAGGACATATTCGCGATTGCGCCGACGCCGTCGTCGGTCGCGCGGATGTGAGGCATCGCCTTCTTGGCGGTGAGAAACGGCGCACGGAGCATGACGTCCGTCAGGAGGTCGTATTTCTCCATCGGGAACTCCGAGAGGTTGTCGATGTGTTGCATCCCCGCGATGTTTGCGACATAGCGGAGGTCGCCCTCCTCGGCAGCGGCCGTGACGACAGCATCGACGTCGTCGTCGTTGGTCAGGTCTGTCTCGATGCCGTGGACAGTCCCCGGTGCGTCGCACTCGGCTGCCATCTCCGCTGTCTCGGCGAGTCCGTCCTCGTCGATGTCTGCGCCGACGACGGTCAGCCCGTTGGTCGCCAGTGCAACGGCTGTCGCCTGCCCGATACCAGAGGCCGCACCCGTCACGAGTGCGACACTGTCGGCGTTGAAATGCGGGTCGTCAACCTCAAGGAAGTCTTCGCGTGCCAGTTCAGGTGCCTGTAGGTCGATGTCGTTGTCGGTCACAGTGAATGACACGCACAACAGACTGATAACTCCACCTCACACAGAGGTTATCTCCGACAATCGAGGGGTACCGTACAGTAACGAGATAACTATGTGGTGTGATAACATACATTAGTGTCGAGAGGTAACTAGGTAATACACAGTAGCTGCCACCAGACAGCAGGTGAGAACGATGGCAACGTCAGCACGAGACACCAACAACAGATTCCCCACGACCGGCCCCGACGAGAGCACATACGAGAGCTATCGCTTCGACACGACAGCAGACGGCGAGGCACTCATCTACGACAAGACGACAAGCGAGGCCTGGATTCAGGCGTCGTGGTGTGTCAGCCTCGACGAGTGGCGCTAGGCCAGGAGTTCGACACCCAGGACGATTGCACCGACAATCGAGAAGACGATTCCTAATCCGACCTCCATCAGGTCACTCGGGACGTACTTGCCGACACGGGAGCCGATTGTACTCCCGACGACGACGCCGGGCACCGACCAGGCGACGATATACCAGACGGGCGTCGCCGTGAGCGCGTGCACCAGTGCGCCGGCACCGGCCGCGATTGCGAGCGTGAACACACTCGTCGCGACGGCCACGCGCGGCGGAATCCGACACCGAACGATGAGCTGTGTCGTCACGATTTCGGGGAGCCCGGCGCTGATGAGTCCGGTGATGAACCCCCCGATGCCGGAGAGACCGACTCCCGGCGGTCGCCAGCAGGTGTCGTAAGTGAACGTCTCACCGTCGGCGGCCTCGATGGTCGTCGTCCCGCGGCCAGTGTTTTTCTCCTCCAGAAACTCGTTTTCACACTCGCCGGGTTCACACTCCTCGGGCGGGTCGTAGTAGACCAGAAAGACTCCGAGGATAATCAGCCCGGCACCGAAGATGAGTTTCAGCAGCGTCGGGTCGACGAGGTGAGCGGCGAAGGCACCGACGACAACGGCGGGAACGGCGGCCGCCAGCAGCCACTTGGCCGTCCGGTAGTCGACGACGTTCTGTTTGACGTACGACCGCAGTCCGTTCCCCATTCCGAAGACCTCGGTCAACAGTCCCGCACCGATGGCCTGTGAGGGCGTCAACCCGACGATGAGCATGAAGAAGGGACTGAAAAACAGCGCACCGGAGACGCCGGAGGCGATGGCGACAGTCGCGAAGACAATCGATGCAGGGAACACCCACCAGTGAGTGGTAAACCGCTCCATCGTGAAGGCTGTCGGCGGGCCGCCGCCGCCACCCTCGGCGGCCGATGCCGTACCCGCGAGTGCGAGTATGCCAGCCAATCCAAACAGCGTCCAGACGTATCGTCGTTCCAT
>CAZFOF010000042.1:0-12301 GCA_964520265.1 uncultured Halobacteriales archaeon
ACAAGTCCTTCCCCGACCCCATCGAGTGGCGCGAGGACGACGCCCACTTCGAGGCCTGGAAGCGCGGCGAGACGGGCTATCCGCTCGTCGACGCCGGGATGCGGCAGTTGAACCAGGAAGGCTACATCCACAACCGGCCGCGCCAGAACGTCGCGTCCTTCCTGACGAAACACCTGCTGGTCGACTGGCGGAAGGGAGCGCGCTATTTCGCGAAACAACTCCTCGACCACGACCCGGCGAACAACTACGCCAACTGGCAGTGGATTGCCTCCACGGGGACGGACAGCGTCGACGTACGCATCTTCGACCCCGTCGCGCAGATGCAGAAATACGACAGCGGTGCGGCATACGTCACCGAGTACGTCCCGGAACTGCGCGGCGTTGCGCCCGAGACGATTGTCGACTGGCCGAATCTGGGTGAAGACGAGCAAAAGAATCTGGCTCCGGAGTATCCACGGCCGATTGTCGACCGCAACGAGGCATACAAGCGGGCACAGCGTGTCTTCGAGACGGCGCTGGGCAAGCGGTGACTGTACTGGGGACGGAAGCCCCGATAGATGTTCGCCGGCACGTGATGGCGGCGAACTGTATCAACCGTTCCGTCCGTCAGTATCCCGTCGCCCTGCCGGCGGTGGGAGCAGCCGATTCGTCACCCCGCGTACCGTCCGTCCCAGCAGTTCGTCTCCGTCGAAGACGACGATAGCGACGGCACTACAGAGTGCCAGCACCTCGGTTGCGACCACGAGGACACCCTCGTTGTCGATGAGCAGGACGGCGGGAAAGACGAGAAGCGAGGCAAGCAGTCGGTCTACCAGGAAAAACGACCACGCGGTGAGCAAGGAGGGTCGATTGTCAGTGAGTTCCAGCGCGACGACCAGCACCGTTCCCAGCACCAGCCCTTCCGTCGACAGCAGGGGAGCCACCTCCTGTGACAGCGACCGGACGCTAGAGACAATCGCCGCGACGGGAATCGCCAGCGCAACCCAGACGCCGAGCAGGTGGAGATAGTCCCCGAGTTCGGCAACGAGCCAGGAGGAACGCAGATGTGTCATTAGCAGAACGTACGGCCAAGCGTCAGGAAAAAGACTACGATAGCCGCGACGTGTCCCGATTACAGTTCCGCGGCGACGTGGTGCGCGGCGATGCCGTTCGCGAGGTCGACATCGAAATGCGCTGCGAGCATGGACAGCGAGAGTGATTCGGCCACGTCGGTCGCCGCGCCCTGGGCGAGCACGTCAGCAAACAGCGATTCGCCGGGGACAGGGTTGTTCGCGACAGTGTTGCGAAGCGTCCCCGCGTCTGCTGTGGAGACGTCGTCGGCCAGTGCCAGCAAGTCGAGGTAGATTTCGATACCGGACGTGAGATACCGCGCTGCACGGTCTTCGGGGTCTGGCACGGAGACGATAGTCGACAGGTAACTCGCGGCGCTGGTGTCGGTAATCTCGACTTCGTCTTCGATCCACTCGCGAATCTCTTCACGGTCGGCGTCGGTGTCGAGTGCCTCGGCGGCGGCCGCGGCGAGTTCGGCCTCTTCCTCGGCGATATCGTGGAAAACGTTGCCGACGATGACTGCATCTGCGCCGGCATCGAGGACAGCCTGTGCGTTTTCGCGGCTGTCCAGCCCACCGCCGTACCAGACACGCGACCACGAGACACCCTCGGTGATTTCTTCGAGGATATCGACGGCCTCATCGCCACCGAAGGTGCCCGAGTATTCCAGATAGACGACCTCGCTTTCGAGGTGTGTCTCGGCAGCCATCGCGTGTTGTTTGGCCTCACGCGGACTGAGGAGGTCGTCTTCGCTGACGTTTGCCTCGCGGGCGGCCGCACTGTCGACGTTCATGATGATGTAAGCCTCGAAGACGGCCTCGTTGAGCAGCCACGCTGCGGCGAAGTTCGAGAGGCGACCCTCGATTGCACTTCCCAGTGGAATCGGGAGTTTCTCGTTGATGAGTGCCGGACCGACCTCCTCTTTGATGTGTTCGACGCCCTTCCCGAGCGTGCCGACGAGTGAGTCGCTGTCGCCGTTGATGACTTCGGGCACCGCCATGAAGTCCGCCCGGTCGCGAACTTCCTCTGTGACGTGTGTCGCCTCACTCGGTTCGTGGAAGGCTGGCACGTCGAGTCCCGCGAGGATGTCGAACGTCTCTGCGGTGTTTTGCTCCGTCACGTCTCGCGACCCACCGACAGAGACGGCACTCGTATGAGAGAGATAAAGTGGGTAGGCAAGCGGTAGCTTCTTCTCCTCCTCGGGGTCGATTTTCGTGATGTGGCTCCAACTCGACGGAATGGGATTGGTGTCGAGTGACAACAGTGTCCGTCCGCCGATAGAGATGATCGCACCGAGCGAATCGACCCGCTGTACGATATTTGCAAGCCTCGGCATTACTGGCACACTCTCCGTGGAGATTTAAAAAGCGTATCCACTTGTCGCGTGGTGTGGTATCATACACCAACAAGTGTACTTCAGGGTGGGCTAGAATGAGAACGGACAGTATCGGGTTCTCACTGCCAGGCGCGAATCCCCCAGACGAGTCCGAGCAACATCATCCCCAGTCCGAGCGTCGACGTCGCCGGTTCGGGGATGACGAACAGCAGGCCACCAATGAGGATGAGCCCCGACGGTTCCAACTCTTCGATGTGGTCTCGAAGTGCCATACGTCAGGCTACTCCCGGCGGTGTAAAGTGTTTACCGACCGAAACGTCAGTATCCGGGCAGGAGGTCGGGTGTCCCCGACCGGTAGATATACTCCGCACCGATGCCGGTCAGCGTCGACTCGACAGCAGTCGCGTGCTCTTTGGCGAGGTCGAGGTACTGCTCGGAGATGTCGACGACAGCCTCGGCGGCTGTAGCGTCTGTCTCGGCCAGGAGATACTCCCCGGTCACGGGCGTCAGTTGACCCTCTCGCATATCCGCGTGGTAGTCGTCGACGTCGTCGAGCCAGACCTGTGCGCCGATGATAGCGAGCACGATTGATTTCTTGAAGGCGTCCTCGATGGGAAGACCGGCCTCGCGGTACATCTCTATCATCCCGTCGTAGATGACGCCGACACGGTCGTACTGTGTTTTCAGATACGGGAGTTCGAGCTCGGTCGCATCGAAGACCGAAGGTTGCTCCCGGAAATCAGCGTACTTGTACTCGTTGCGTATCGCCTGAATCGCGTCCGCGTCGTCGCTGTTTGCACGGGTCATCAACCCGCGGAAGTGGTCGTCCTCGTCCTGGTGGGCCTCGGAGATGTCGACTGCCCAGTCGTAGGCTTCCCGAACCGCGTCGGGGTAGTCGGCGAACAGGTCGTCGACACGCGCTTGCAGCGTAGACTGGGCACATTCGGCGATGACTCGTTTGTCGGCGTCGCCGACGGGAAAATCGACCTCGAAGTCCTCGAACTCGTCGTCGTTGATTGCGTCGCGCATATCACCGTCGACGAGCGCCTCGATTGCGAGGCGTGTCGCCGCTTCGGCCTTCTGGTCGTCGTCGCCGTGGCGGTAGAGATAGCCAAGCGTCAACTCCGCCGGCAAGACGAGTTTGGTGTCGTAGGAGAAATCGACGGACTCGCGGCCGAACTCGTCAGCGAGTGTCGTCTCGACGGCGGCAAAGGCTTCGTCGACCATTGCCGCTGTTGTCTCCTCGACGCGACGCTGGAGTTTGAGGCTGCGGTAGTCGAAGACACCAGTGTCGGCGTAGTAACCGAGGACTGCCCGTACCGACGTGGGCAGGGAGTCACGACGTGCGAGGTGGTCTGCGCCTGTTCTAAGCATTGTCTCGCTGTTGTTCCCTGCGTGGTAGTGGTGGGGGCTTTAGACTGCCGATTGGCAGAGAGTCGACGAGGGGGCAAACTAGGCAGTGAACCATCATTTCGGGCAGTCACAGCGTGAGATATGGGTGCTCGTGCCAGCCACACGGTGAATCCTCGGCAGATTCAGCAAGACTGATTACGGGCACGATATACCTGCACGTATGACCGACCGCTGTGAGGTGGTGATTGCTGGCGCAGGCCCTGCCGGGGCACAGTGTGCCCGTGACCTGGCGGGGCGGGACTACGACGTGCTGGTTCTGGAGACGGAATCAGAGTCGGAGTTCCCACGCCAGAGCAACAAATCCACCGGTGGCACGTTCCCGTCGATGATGACCTCCTTCGGTATTCCTGACGACGTGGTGATGCAGTTCACCGACAAGGTCGTCCTGGAGTCCCCCAACGACCACTTCATCCGCACCCAGTCCGGTGCAGTGCTCGAATTTGCCGATTTCAAGGAGTTCCTCGTCGAGGACAGTCGCAAGCGCGGTGCACGATACCGCTTTGATGCACGCGTGACCGAACCAATCGTCGAGGACGGCGAGCCAATCGGAGTCCGCTACAACGGCGATGAGGAGGTGTACGCCGACATCGTCGTGGACGCAACCGGGCCCGCAGCACCGCTGGCGAAGAAACTCGGTGTCACCGACCTCGACCGAGAGCGACAGGCCATCGGCATCGAATACGAGTTCGAGAACGTCGACCTCGACGCCTCGGGATACGCTGACCTCTCGGAGGCGATGATGCTGCGCCTCGACCACGAACTCGCGCCCGGCGGGTACTCGTGGATTTTCCACACTGGCGAGGATACGGCCAAAGTCGGGCTCTGTTACATCCAGAACGACTCCCACCGAAAGTACGCCAAAGACGGGATGGGTATCGACGACTACCTGGAGTTCTGGCTCGACCGTGACCCCCGATTCGACGACGCGGTGCGCCTCGAAGGCAAGCAACACCGCGGGTCAGCACACATCCAGCCACCCAGTGACCTCAGCACAGATAGCTTCATGGCAATCGGCGACACCGTCCCCACCATCGACCCGCTGTGGGGCGAAGGCATCCACAAGGGGATGAAATCCGCACGGGCCGCAGCGTCCACCGCCGACGCGGCGCTGACACCGGAGGAAACCGACACCTCCGCCGACCGGATGGCAATCTACGACGAACTCTGGAATACGGATGTCGCCCCGAAAATGCGCACGCGCCTGACGATGACGGAGTTACTCTATCTCGTGCCCAACGACCGGTACGACCGGTTGATGGCCGACCTCCGGCGACTCGATGCCGACTCACTGGAAGACGTCAACACAGGCAACAGACTCGCGATGCGGAAACTGGTACACCTCGCCGACGTGCCGACGCTCGTGAAGTACGCCAGACGCCGTCTCGGCATCTGACGGTTGCCGGTCACAACACACTTTGGGCTGCCGACCCACCCCTCTACCGTATGTCTGAGAAGCTGTCCCCTGGGAGTGTTCCGCGCGCAGCAGAAATGCCGATGCTCGGTCTCGGGACGTGGCAAAACGAAGACCCAGCGCAGTGTGCAACGTCCGTCGAGACGGCCCTGGAAATGGGGTATCGCCACATCGATACCGCACAGATATATCGCAACGAAGAGGCCGTCGGTGACGGCATCGCCAGCGCGTCTGTCCCCCGCGAGGATATCTTCCTCGCCACGAAGGTCTGGATAAATAGCCTCTCCGGCGACGACGTTCTCAGTTCGACACGAGAGAGTCTCGACCGCCTCGGCGTCGACTACCTCGATTTGCTGTACGTCCACTGGCCGGCCGACGACTACGACCCCGCAGAAACGCTCCAGGCGTTCAACGAACTCTACGACGAGGGCACCATTCGAAATATCGGTGTCTCGAATTTCGAGCCCCACCATGTCGACGAAGCACGGGAGCACCTGGACGCACCGCTGTTTGCGAACCAGGTCGAACTCCATCCGTTCCTCCAGCAAGAGGAACTGCGAGCCTACACCGAGGGTACCGACATCGAACTCGTCGCGTACTCGCCGCTCGCCCGTGGTGAGGTCTTCGAGAACGAGACGCTTTCCGATATCGCGGACTCCCACGGTGTCAGCGAGGCACAGGTCAGTCTCGCGTGGATTCGGGAGAAGGGCGTCACCGCAATCCCGAAAGCCACCAGCGAGAGTCACATCAGCGACAACTGGGAGAGTCTCACCCTCGAGTTGAGCGACGACGAAATCGACGCTATCGACGCCATCGAGACGACAGACCGACGCATCAATCCCGACTTCGCACCGGCGGCCTGGGAGTGAAATCGCTCACAGGAGAGCCGAAAGCGTAAACCCGACTGCCCGAAAACGAGGGAATATGTCTACCGGCACCGGCCAGGGGGTGGCCGACGCACTGCGGTTTGACCTCAAGCGGCTCCACGAGACGTGGATGGAGTTTCTCTATCCTCGCCAGCGCAGTACCGAGGGCACCGTCCTCGGGAAGTGGACGCCAGATGGCGGACTCACGCTCGTCCTCTATCGTCTGTGGTCACTCCTCGGTGCACCGGTCGTCGCCCTCGTCTATCCGTTCGTGTTGCTCGGCTACTTCGTCCGGTTCCAGACACGACGGCTGAACACCACGGCGCTCAGCATCGGTTTCGCCGGCGTCGTCGGTGTCGCAGTCGTCGTCTGGGGCGCACTCGCGTTGCTCGCGAAGTTCCAGTTCTCCGGCGCGCTGGAGGCGGGCGGTGTCACCGCTGTCGCGGCCGCAAGTGGCGTCGGGATTCTCTCCGCCGGATTGTCCTTTGGCTTCTACAGACTCGCCGGTCGAACCACGACCGTCGCAATCGCCTACCCCTTCGCCATGACGGCTATCTTCCTGCCGCCGGTCGTCGCAGCGCTGTACTCCTCGGCCGTCGCAGATATCGTCTTAGACCAGAGTGACTCGCTGGCACGGTGGTTCCTCTTCAGTGGCCCCGACCTCCTGGGAGCCAAAGAGTTCCTCATCGAGGAGTTCGAGCGCGACGGCTTTGCCTACGTCCTGATGTGGTTTGGTATCTCGGTGCCGCTTGGCTGGCTGTTCGGAACTGTCGTGACACTCGCAGACGCGGTGCGTCCCTCGATGAACTGACCTGCGGCGCGTGCTGAACGTTTTTGCTCGTCGGGCCCCTGGTAGGGGTATGGAGTTCGACTTTCCCCGAGCAGGTGGTATCCTCCTGGGAATCGTGATTCTCGGTGTCGCCGGACTCGCCGGCAGCGGGATGATGCAGACCTCGACTGTCCTGATGATGGTTGCCCCGTCGATGCTCGTCTTCGCAGCCGTCGCGTTCGCGCTGGGCGTCAAACACGGCGAGTACCGCGCCGGCTACTGACCGACGCTGACGGCCGTGGGGTCTACTGCCCGCTCGCCCCACTCCTCGGAGTCGCCAACGACGTAGCGAACGTCATCGTCGAGCGAACTCGGTGTGCCAAGCAGTATCGTCGCCCCACCCAGCAGCGGTGCGACGATGCCGGCCGCCACCGCCCCGGGAGTCTGTAACGACGCGTCGATTGCGACGCGGTCGCCGGGCGACAACGCATATTCCTCACAGAGCGGCTGTGCTGCCCCGAGTACGTCTGCGTGTGTGTACGTCGCCCCATCGAGGGACAACAGTGGCTCGTCGGCAGCGACCGGGTCTGGCGGCGCTATCGGGTTCTCACTCCAGAGTTCTCGCTCGAAGTGTGCGACCCCTGCCGTCTCCGGTGGCCCGCCGTAGGCGACGCGTGAACAGCCCGGTTCGACCTCGTACCGGTCGAGCCAGGCATTCGGCAACACGACGGCCCGTGCATCAACTGGCTGGGTCGGCGTCAGGTCGACGACAGCACCGAGCGCTGCCCCGCCAAGCAGTGCCAGCAGCGGGTCGCCAGCAGTGCCGAGTCGGCCAGCTTCGTCCGCTGGTGTCGGTTCTTTCGGGCCGACGACGACGGCCAGACGCGCGCCGGGACGAACCCCGTAGTGTCGGAGTAGATTGCCCGCCTTCCAGGCGTTGGTCGAAAACTCGTGGTAGGTGTAGTCTGCAGTCCGCTCGGGTGCGTCGAGTATCGTTCCCTCCCTGTCGCGTCCAGCAGCGACAACCTCGGCGAGCGTATCCATACCCGAGGGTTAGCGTGAACTACGAAAAGCCCGTCGTCACCGGCCCCGCTACAGCGAGTCTTTGATTTTGTCGAAAAAGCCCTGCTCGACGTTGATTTCCTCGCCGCCGGCCTCGGCGAAGGCTTCCAGTGCCTCGCGCTGGTCGGCGTTGAGCGAGTCCGGCGTGACGACCTGCACCTGGACGTAGAGGTCACCCTGCCCCCGGCGCTGCAGGCGGGGCATCCCCTTGTTCCTGAGGCGGAACTGCTCGCCGCTCTGTGTCCCGTCGGGAATCTCCAGTTCGACGGTGCCATCCAGGGTCTCGACCTGGACGGTGTCGCCGAAGACTGCCTGCGGGAACGAGATGGGTTCGTTCGTGTAGAGGTCAGCGCCCTCGCGGCGGAAGTCCGGATGGTCGGCGATGGAGATATCCACCAGGAGGTCACCGTTGCGCGCGCCGCGCTCGCCGGGTGCGCCCTCGCCGTCCATCCGCAGCGTCTGCCCGTTGCGGATACCCGCTGGAATCTCGACGGTCAGCGTCGCGTCCTCACGGGCGACACCGTTGCCGCCACAGACCGAACAGGACTCCTCGTAGACGGTTCCCTCACCCTCACAGCGCCGGCAGGTCTGTCGGGACTGCATCCGGCCAAACGGCGTCTGCTGTACCGTCGTGGTCTGGCCCTGGCCGTTGCACTCCGGGCACGTCTGTGAGTCGGTGCCGGGCGGATGTCCGCGTCCGTCGCAGTTATCGCACTGCTCGGGCCGGCGCACGTCCATCTGTTTCTCCGCTCCGTGGTAGGCCTCTTCGAGGTCTATCTGGAGTGTCGTTTTGAGGTCTTGGCCCTGGCGCGGTCGGTTGCGGGACTGACCGCCGCTGCCCCCGCCGAAGAACTGGTCGAAGATGTCCTGCATATCGCCGAACGGGCCACCGCCGCCCATACCGCCCATGCCACCGACGCCGCCTGCACCGCGGCCGCCGCTGTCGGTCGCACCGCGTTTTTCGGCCTGGACGAACTGCTCGTGGCCCATCTGGTCGTACATCCGCCGCTTCTCGTCGTCCGTCAGGACTTCCTTGGCAGTTTTCGCCTTCTTGAATTTCTCTTCGGCGTCGGGGTCGTCACTCACGTCCGGGTGGTACTCCCGAACTGCTTCGCGGTAGGCCTGCTCTATCTCGTCGTCTGAGGCGTCCCGCGAGACGCCGAGTATGTCATAGAAGTCCTCGGTCATCAGTTGTAGCCGTGTAATCGATTGGGCTACTTGAAAAGCCCGGCTTGGAAAAGCGTATTGCTGTCGCTCAAATAACAGAAGCTGAGTCCAGCGAAGTTTTTCCTCAATCGACACAGTAATTGTGAGTATGTCACAAGCCGACACAGTCCCCGTGGCCGACATCGCCGACCTCCGCGATGAGGGTCGCCTCGTTGTCTCGGCCGCCAACCACAGTATCGCCCTCTTCCACCACGAAGGCGAAGTCTACGCCGTCGACAACCGCTGTCCACACATGGGCTTTCCGCTGGCGGACGGTACCGTCGACGACGGCATCCTCACCTGTCACTGGCACCACGCGCGCTTCGAGTTGGCCTGTGGCGACACGTTCGATATCTTCGCCGACGACGTACAGACCTATCCCACCGAAGTCGAGGACGGCACCGTCTACGTCGACCCGAATCCACCCCGGGAGATTCCACCCGAGACCCACTGGCGAAACCGACTCGTCGACGGTATGCAAGAGAATCTCTCGCTGGTCATGGCGAAGTCTGTCGTCCATCTGGACGACCTCGGCGAGGGGTTCGAGACGCCGCTGTCGACGGCACTGGATTTCGGTATCACCTATCGCTCGACGGGCTGGGGTCGAGGCCTCACCACGCTGGGCGCGATGTCGAACCTCTACGACCACCTCGCCCACGAGCAGAAACGGCGTGCGATGTACGTCGGCGTCACAGAAGTCGCCGACAACTGCGCGGGGGAACCACCACGGTTCGACCAGTACGCACTCGATAACGAGGATGTCTCGAAAGAGCGCCTGAAATCGTGGTTCCGCGAGAACTGCGACGTTCGCGACGCCGACGGCGCAGAGCGCACCCTCCGGACGGCTGTCGCCGCACTCCCCCGCGAGGATGTCGTGGAGATACTGCTCGCGGCGGCGACCGACCACCTCTATCTCAACGCCAGCCATACGCTCGATTTCGTCAACAAGGCGTGTGAGACGCTCGACCACGTCGGCTGGGAGCAGGCACCCGACGTTCTCGCATCGACTGTCGAACAGTTCACCGACGGTGCCCGCGCCGAAGAACAATCGGAGTGGCGACAGCCCGTCGACGTCGCCGCGCTCGTCTTCGACGCCCACGACAGACTCGATGACCTCGTTGCTGCTGGCGAAGGCACGGCCTGGGAGCGACCGGACGACTTCGTCGAGACACTGCTCTCGGACGACGCCGAACAGATCATGGACGCCATGGAGAGAGCCATCCGCCAGGGTGCGACTGCCGAACAACTCACAGACGCCGTCGCCACAGCGGCCACGCGCCGTGTCGCACAGTTCGGGACGAGCAACGAGTTCCGCGACTGGAACACCGTCCATCACACCTTCAGTTACGCCACCGCTGCCCACGAACTCTCGCGGCGAACCGATGCCATCGAAGCCTACCGTCCCGCACTCGACGGCGCGATGAGCGTCTACCTCGACCGATTTCTCAACCAACCCCCTGCACCGATTCCGGAACCGGGCGAGCCCAGCGACTCGCCGGCAGACATCCGCGCCAGTCTGCTGGATACCTTCGACGAACAGGGCGGTGTCGACGAAGCCGGGAGACTCGTCGCTGCGCATTTCGCTGCCGATGGCGACCCACGCTCGCTCATCCAGACACTCGGTGAAGGACTCCTGCGTGAAGACCCACAGTTCCACACGCTCCAGAACGTCGAGGGCGCTGTGCGTCGGTACGAACGCGCCGACACCGAGGCGGGCAAGCGACTGCCGCTGATTGCGACCGCTCGCTATATGGCCGCACACTTCCCGACGCGGCGAGCGAGCGAGCAAACCTTCAGCATCGCACAGCGACTGTTCCGCGGCGAGGCGATTCACGAGAGTCAGTAACTCCGTGACGGACTGCTGGCAACCGACCAGTCTCAGTTCCGAGTGTCGGTGCCGACTGTGAGCACGGGCGCGGGTGAGGTACCCACGACGCGCTCGGAGACGCTTCCAACGACGTTCTCCTCGTAATCTTGACCGCTGGTACCCATCACGACCAGGTCGATATCGTTGTCCACGACGTAGTCGACGATACACTCCGCCGGATTCCCCGCGTCCACGTCGGACGTGACCTCGATATCGTGGTCTTCGGCGACGGCGACTGCCTCCGAGATGGCCTCCAGAGCTTTCTCTTCGAGTTCCGTGCGAACTTCGTCGACGCGCTCGTCGTCCAGCACGAGAAAGGCCCTGTCGTCGACGACCGAAAAGACGTGCAACGTCGCGTCCTTGCTGACTGCCATGTCGATTGCGTGCTCGACAGCCCGTTTCGTGTGCTCGCTTCCATCAGTCGGCAACAAAATCCTGTCGTACATCCCTTGTCGGCACTCTGGAGACAGAGATAAAAGCCCTTACTGATTCGCGAAGAGCCGCAGGCGAGTCTTACTCGTCGTCTTCGTCCTCGTCGACGTCCTCGAAGTCCGCGTCGACGTACTCCTCGTCTGCACCGGCTGCGCCAGCACCGGGGCCGGCACCTGCCGCGCCTGCACCGGGGCCAGCGCCTGCTGCGCCTGCACCGGGGCCGGCACCTGCTGCGCCTGCGCCAGCAGCGCCAGCACCGGCACCTGCTGCGCCTTCAGCCCCTTGCTGATAGACCTGCTTGCCGATTTCCTGAAGTTCCTCTGCGAGGTACTCCGTCGCGGCCTCGATTTCGTCCTTGTCGGCGTCTTCGTCTTCCAGCACTTCCTCGACTTCGCCGATGGCGTCCTCGATGTCGTCCTGCAGGTCGTCGTCGACCTGTTCCTCGTTTTCGTCGAGCAGCGTGTTCGCGCGCTGGATGGTGGATTCGGCCTCGTTGCGCGCCTCGATGCGCTCGCGGCGCTGTTCGTCTTCCTCGGCGTGCTGTTCGGCTTCCTCTTTCATCTGCTCGATCTGGTCGTCCGAGAGACCGGCACCGCCCTCGATTGTGATGTTCTCCTTGTTGCCAGAGCCTTTGTCCTCGCCGGTCACGTTGACGATGCCGTTCTCGTCGAGTTCGAACGTGACCTCGATTTGCGGGACGCCAGCGGGTGACGGCGGGATGCCGGTCAGTGCGAATTCACCGAGCAGTTCGTTCTGCTCGGCAATCTCGCGTTCACCCTGGAAGACGCGAATCTGGACCTGCGTCTGGTTGTCCTGAGCAGTCGTGAATATCTTCGATTCCTCTGTCGGGATGGTCGTGTTCTTCTCGATGAGCCGCTCGAAGAGGCCG
>CAZFOF010000043.1:0-12254 GCA_964520265.1 uncultured Halobacteriales archaeon
CCGTCGCGGAAGACGACGAGTGCAGGTGCCGCGGAGATGTCGTAGTCGTTGACGAACTCGTTGCACGCCTCGCCTTCGATTCCAACGACGGCGACGTCGTCGGGGATGCAGTCGAGGATGCCGTCGAGGTCGTCTTTCATCTTGTCGCAGGGGTCACAGAATCGCTTCCAGACCGTGACGACGGTGTCGGGATTCGCCGCCAGGAAGCTCTCTGCGCTGTCGTCGTCGATTTCTTCGATGTCGTCGGGAACGGGTGATGCCGCCCCGAGTTGAGTGACGATTTCGGCCATCACTGCCAGTTCCTCCATGTCGGGAACTGGATCGAGGTCGGATTGCAGTGAGAGATACGCGATGAGATCTTGCTGTGAAACCTCACCGGTCTCGACGCGTTTGGCCGCTTCTTCCTGACTGACACCGAACACCTCGACGACGTTCTCGACGAGGCTGTCGCTTCCCAGCGCCGCGTAGGTGTCGTGGTAGATTGCCTGTGTTGCCTGGAAGGACTCCGTCCGCATGAGGGCTCCATCCTCGTCCTCGTAGACGATATCCTCCTCGATGAGCAGGTCGATGGCGTCCTCTGGGTCTGTGTCGAGTCGTACCACACTTAGACCCCCAGATACTTCTGTCGCATCTCTTCTGCATCGCGCAGTTCCTCAGCACTGCCCTCGAACACCATCTGTCCCTGGTCGATGATGTACGCGCTGTCGGAGATGTTGATTGCCGCCGCGGCGTTCTGTTCGACGAGCAAGATGGTCACCCCCTTCTCGCTGATGCGCTGGACGGCGTCTTCGACGTCGTCGACAATCTGTGGCGCAAGTCCCTCGTAGGGTTCGTCGAGCATCAGCAGTTCCGTCTCCTGGCGGAGTGCCCGCGCGATTGCGAGCATCTGCTGTTCACCACCGGAGAGGGTACCGGCTTTCTGGCCACGGCGCTCGTCGAGTCGCGGGAAGTCCTCGTAGATTTCCTCGCGGCTCATCCCGCCGTCTGTTTCACTCACATCTCGGTTCCAGGTGTTCGTCCCGTTGCGGACGACCTCCGCCATCCGGAGGTTTTCGGCGACAGTCAGATTGGAGAAGACGCGTCGTTCTTCGGGCACCAGTGAGATGCCCCGAATCGCGATGTCGTCGACGCGCATATCCGTGATATCGGTGCCGTCGAAGGTAATCGACCCGTTCAGAACCTGCGGGGGCTTTGCTCCGGCGATACTCCGGAGTGTCGTGGTTTTGCCCGCACCGTTGCGGCCCAGCAGTGCACACACTTCTCCCTCGTCGATGGACAGCGAGAGGCCACGGATGATGTGACTCTCGTCGTAGTAGGAGTCGATGTCGTCTACTTCGAGCAGGCTCATAGTTCGACCCCTCCGAGGTAGGCCTCTTGAACGGCAGGATCGCCGCTGACCTCGTCCGGTGTCCCGCGTGCGATGACTCCGCCCTGACTGAGCACGATAATGCGGTCGGAGATATCGAAGATAATCTCCATGTCGTGTTCGATGAGGACGAAGGTGAGATTCAGTTCCTCTTTGACCTCCTTGATGAGATTGACGGTCGATTCCGTCTCTTCGGGGGACATCCCTGCTGTCGGTTCGTCCATCAACAGCAGGTCTGGCTCCCCGGCGAGTGCCACACCGAGTTCGAGGCGGCGTTTGTCACCGTAGGGGAGGTCGGCAGCCTGGCTGTCTGCCTGGTCGAGCAGGCCGACCGACGCCAGTGTTTCCTCGGCGTGTTCGTGGACGCTTTTCAGACTCGCACGGTGCCGGAGGAAGTCGATACTGAACGAACCCCGTTTCGTGGATAGCGCCGCAATCTGGGCGTTTTTCCGCACGGTGAGTTCGGGGAAAATCGAGGCGGTCTGGAAGGATTTACTGATACCCATCTGCACCACCTCGTGTGGCTTTTTGTTCACAATCGATTCACCTTTGAACCGAATATCGCCACTCGACGGGTCGAGTAGGCGCGTGATGAGGTTGACCAGCGTCGACTTCCCTGCACCGTTGGGGCCGATAATCGAGACGCGCTCGCCCTGTTCGATACTGAGGTTGACGTGGTCTGTTGCGGTGAGGCCACCGAAGTTCTTGACGAGGTCGTCGACTTCGAGTATCGTCACTCCTCGTCACCTCCCTGTTGTTCGCCCATGTTTGCTTGGGCGATTGCTGTGAGACGCGCCCGAACCGCTCCGAACCAGTTGTAGATGCCCTCCGGCAGGAACCAGACGACGAGGACGAACATCGCACCCAGGATCAGGTGCCAGAAGACACCGAAATCCTGTATCAGAATGATGTCGGTGAAGGGCAACACCAGATTCTCCATCCCGGAGATGATGTTCTCGATGTACAGGTAGAGGCCGGCACCGAACAGTGGGCCGACCAGCGACCCGACGCCGCCCAGCACGGTTATGATGACGATTTCACCACTGACCGCCCAGTTCAGGGAACCCAGCGGCACGTACTGCTGGTGGATGGCGTACAGAGCACCGGCGACGCCGGCGAAGGCACCCGAGATGGTGAACGACATGAGTTTGTAGCGCCAGACGTTCAGACCGACGAACTCGGCACGTTGCTCGTTTTCACGAATCGCCTGGAACACCAGTCCGTACGGAGAGTTGATGATGCGGTAGGCCAGCAGCAGCGTGAAAAACGTGATGACTGCGATAAACAGGTACAGCCACGTTCCGAGGAACTCTGCCGCAATAGGGATTGGCAGGTCACTTCCCAGGTTGAACATCCCTAACAGGGGCCCGACGGAGACGCCGGTGAACCCGTCCACCCCATTAGTGAGGCCTTCCAGCGGTGACGCCGAGAGGAAAAACATCATCTGTCCGAACGCAAGCGTCAGAATCGAGAAGTAGATTCCCGACCGACGCAGCGAGATGAATCCGATAACCAGCGCCATGATGATGGCAAAGACGATACCGACGCCGACCATGACGAGGGGGGAGCCGATGAACTCTTCGGAGACGATACCGGCGGTGTAGGCGGCACCGCCCCAGAAGATGGCGTGTCCGAACGAGAGCAACCCGGTGTAGCCAAGCAGGATATCGAATCCAACACCGAAGATACCCCAGATGAGAATCAGCGAGGTGAGGGGACTGTACCCCTGCAGGAACCCGCTGATGACTGGTGCGGTCGTAAACAGCCAGGGGTACAGGATGAGTCCGACGAGCAGACCGGCCGCAAAGCGGATTTCCCTGCCGTGTGGGAAAAACAGGTCTCCGAACGTCGGCTCTGCGGGTTCCTCGTCGACAGCACCGGCCGGCGCTTCCGAGACCGGCGTTTCGTCGCTCATGCTGTCACCTCCGGACTACCAAGGATACCCTGCGGTCTGACCAGCAGGATGATTGCGGCGAGTACATAGATGCCGATTTGCGACCACGCTGGAGCGAGTGAAATCAACACCGACTGTGTCATCCCGAAGAGGAGGCCACCGATGACTGCACCCGTGATACTGCCGACGCCACCGACGACGACGACCAGGAACGCGGGTACCAGTATCGTGACACCGATGTCCGGATTCACGATGGAAACCGGGCCACCGACGACACCGGCGACACCGGCGAGCGCTGCGCCGACGCCGAATATCACCAGGAAGGGGCGCGAGAGTCGCGTCCCCAGCAACTCGACCATCTCGGAGTCGAGCGTTCCGGCTTTGACGATGAGCCCGAAGTCGGTGAACTCGATGAGGAGATAGACCAGTCCGACGAGGACGGCGGTAATCCCGATGATGTACAGCCGCCACTGCGGGTACGCGCCGACGATGGGAATCTGGGTCGTTCCCGATGCCCACGCTGGCCGCGCAAAGTCGATACTCTGGCCGCCAAACATGACGCGAACCAGTTCCTGAATGACGATTGCCAGCCCGAACGTCACGAGAATCTGGTCTGTGTCGGGCCTGTCGTAGAACGGTTGAGCGATGAACCGTTCGAACAGTAACCCGAGGAGGAACACCACAATCGGGACGATGATCAACGCGGCCAGAAAGCCGAGGTCGAGCCCGATGGTGCTGTATCCCCAGTCCCGTAATTTTCCGCCTGTCAGCCGGACTTCGAGGGCAACCAGCACACCGACGTACGCGCCGATGAGGTACAACGCCCCGTGCGCGAAGTTGACGAACTTGATGGTGCCGAGAATAATCGACAGCCCGACTGCCACCAGGACGAAGATGGCGCCGTTCTGGAATCCGTTTAACAGTACTGTTAGTGTCTCGCTAACAATGCTCATGGTGTATCACCTATCGTGGATAACATCTCTACTGCGTCAGCAGGTTTTTCCTGCCACTGTTCACCTGTGGCTCCGGGGAACGTATCCAAAATATGTCGAATATGTATCATTGGGGTTTGTGCTGCCGTACCGGTCAGTTATTCGTAGCTACCGAGTTCGCACTCAGCGGCAGGACCCTCGTCACACGCGTAGCCAAGGTCTTCGCGACTGGTCAGGTTGATAATCTCGTAGAGCTGACCCTCGCTCTGCTCGTCTGGGCCGAGACCCCGAACGACTGGCACTGCACGCTGGGACTGGTGGTCGCATTCGCGCATGGTCTCTGAGCCCATGCCGATGTTGTCGTACTCGTGTCCTTCCAGTTGTTTGATGACCTCTGGCGGGTAGAGCGTGCCCGCTCGCTCCGCTGCGGCGGCGTACATCAGCGTGCTGGCGTAGGCCAGTTGTGCTGGGCCGGATGGGAAGCGGTCGTACTCGTTGCGGAAGGTGTCGTTGAACTGTGTCGACGGGGTGTTCTCGATCTGCGGGTCCCATGCGACGGTACCGAAGACGCCCTCCATCGCTTCTGCGCTGACGGCGTTTGCCATCGGACGGTTGTACAGCGGGAGGATAATCTCCATCTCTTCTTTGAGTCCTGCGTCGACGGCCTGGCCGAGCGAAGTCGCCCCGTCCAGTCCGTAGTGGTTCAACACCAGCACGTCCGCGCCAGAGCTTGCGGCATCGGAGAGGTAGGACTGGTAGTCGCTGGTGCCAAGCGGCGTCGCGATGCTGTCGATTTCGCTCCAGTTTGCAATCTCCGTGAAGAACTGGTTCATCGAATCCTGCTGGGTCTGCCCCCAGCTGTAGTCGGCGTACAGCTGATAGAACTTGAGGTCTTCGCCATATTCGTCACGAACCACGGGAGCCAGCGCCTGTCCGGTCATGTAGGCGTTGAACATCTCCCGGAAACTGTAGCGCTCACAGTCTTTGCCCGTGGTGTCGTTCGAGTGGGTCAGACAACACATGAACGGAACCTTCTGGTTCTGACAGACACCCTGGACGGAGATGGCGACCGCACTCGATGAGCCACCACTGATCATGAGCGCGTCGTCACGATTAATCATACGCCGGGCAGACTGCTGTGCCGTGTCTGCTGACGTTGCGGTGTCACCGGTCACGAAGTCGATTTCGTAGCCGAGCACACCGTCACCGGAGAGGTCGTCGAACTGGGAGTCGACCCAGCCACCGCCGTTGTTCAGGTGCTTGACCGCCATCTCGTACGCACGGAGTTCGTCCTCTCCCTCCGAGCTGTATGGGCCCGACTGTGGGACGTTGAAGCCGAAGATAGCAGTGTTGCCATCTGGCGGGAAGTTTCCAAGCGCGGGGAAGCTGTCTCCGCCGTCGCCACCGTCGTCTCCACCGTCGCCACCGTCGTCTCCACCGTCGCCGCCGTCACCGCCGGTACAACCAGCGAGGCCAACGAGACCTGCTGCGCCGAGTGATTGGAGAACATTCCGCCTGTCGATAGTCTTGTCGTTTCGTGTCATTGTTGAATCTGTGAAGCCGTAGTGCGGCTCGCCTGCATCGTCTGCGACTGCCGGCTGCCCACGACCGACTGCCTCGTCTGGGTTCGTCCGACAGTTCCACCGACGTGCGAGTGCACGCGTGGAAAATTATCCGTCAGGTAGCCGCGATAACATACAGTGCTATCCGCCAGGAGATGACTGTAACTCCGACCGTTGTGGTCGAGCGTTTGTCCCTGGAGGTGGACGTCACGCTCGGAATACCGACCGAACGTACCCTCCACTGCCGATTTCAGGGCACAACTGTCCCAACCCGCGACCGGTAGGCCCACGAGCACAGTTCCCTCCTCAGCCATGCACTAACCCACAACAACCACCATTCCCTGTTAAAGTACATCGCTAAATATGATAATGAACAATCCCCGAAGTTTGGATTCTAATATAATTACACACTCCCACCGCTGAATAGATGGCGTTTTCTCCCACATTTTCCGGTCAAATGTACCGATTTCTGGGCGAGCCACCCGTTCTACGTGGTGAAATCCGACCCGCTGACGAGGATGGCTAACTGTCTAGTGTATCAAACCGCGGGTTCATATGTTTACTCCGCTGCTGACTGCTGCGGAACTAACCCGGTTTTGACACCTTCGACGCGTTCGACTTCGGTCGGTACGGCTCTCGAACGCCCCGAGCGATGGTTATTTGTGAGGTGTTGTCGAACAGAATGATATGAAAGACGTACTACTCGGTATCGACGAAAACGAGGCACGAGCACAGGCACTGGCAGAGACAGTTCTTGACCTGTTCGACGAGGAGGACATCCGCGTTCATCTGGTGCACGACTTCGTCGACAATCCGGAGGGTGCATCCGTCATCCAGGTTGGGGCCGTCCGACGCGCGCACGACATCTTCGAAGAGGCTGGCGTCGAATCTGAATACCACGAAGGGAGCGGTGACCCGGCTGATTCGCTCATCGACATGGCCGACGAACTGGACGCTGACTCCATCTGTCTCGCAGGCCGCAAGCGCTCGCCGACCGGTAAGCTCCTGTTCGGCAGCGTGACACAGAAAGTCATTCTGAACACCGAACGACCGGTTCTCGTCTGTAGCGCCGACGAAGACCTCTAATTGTTCTCGATACGTCTGGTGCGAGCCGCCAGTCTCTGACGGCGGTGTTTCCGACACAAATCACCGTATCGGACTGCGCGCGTTACGCTCGATGGAGGGGCTTCGAGTCCCATTCAATACCTTCGAGGGCATCGAATTTTGTCTACGTTTCTCATACTCAGTCAAAATAGAAATCGATATGTGTGCGGACTGGTCGGACGCGGTTACCTGAAGAAACGAGGTCACTATCGACTCTCGCTGGCATTTTTACCGTATCTCAAATTTGAGTCCAGGTTCGGCGCTGGTCGACTCTACTCAACCGTTTCGGTGAACCGCCGATATACCGGTCGTTCATGTGTAACTGTTTCGCATCCGCAGTAATGTCAGAAACGCTCAGTGGAGGGTTCCATCCACCACGATGTGGGCCACGCCTTCGCTGTAGCCCTTGACTTCGCGGACGTCGAGTATCTCCACACTGCGGCCGGCCGCTGTAACGGCATCTCGCAATCGCCCGACGGGACGCTCTGGAACGAGTTCGTTCGGTGTCGCCTCGTGCAGGTGCACTGTCCCGCCCGATTTGACGACGGGAACTGCCGACGGGAGATACTCGTGGGCGTCGTAGTAGCCCATCACGACGCGGTCGAATTTTTCGCCTTCGTAGGCATCGAGGACGTCGCGGTTGTCGGCACGGTAGGGCTCGACGCGGTCGGACACACCGTTTCGCATCGTGTTTTCGAGCAGATACTGGAAGGAGTCGGGATTGCGCTCGATTGCTGTCACCGTCGCCCCGGCGCGGGCCATCGGCAGTGTGAAGTAGCCGATGCCGGCGAACATGTCGAGGACGCGCTCGCCGTTGTTGCCCGGCGAGAACATCACGTCTGCGAGATCCATCGCGTACTCGGTGCCGTGCTCGCGGTGGACGGTTTCCGTGTCGCCGTCGCCGGCGATGACGGTCACGTCTGGCTCGCGGTGTTCACCGTCGATACCCCCGCGGGCAAGGACGGTGTCGGCCTGGCCGTGCATCGCCAGCAGTGCCTCACCGACTTCCTCGGGACGTGGGGTCTCCGCCATCGTGACGAGGACGACACTGCCAAGTACCGCCCACGACCCCGGCGCGTCGGCGAGTTCGTCGTCTGTCCATCCGCGCTCGCGGAGGTGGTCGGCAAGCGTCCGCAGGCGCGGTTCGCCCTCCTCGCGGATGACCTCCAGTACGTCCGTTTCCGTCGGCGTCTCGGTCACCGGAATCGCGACCGTCTCGCCGCTTGCCTCGTAGACGGAGCGGTCGTCGTCGTAGACGCCCTCGGCGCGAAGGGAGCCGATGGCCGCCTGCGTGCGGGGTTTTTCCACGACGACCGAGAGCATATTCTCACTCATCGCTGGGGAGCACGTACACGTCGCCGCGACTCTTCAACACCGGCACCTCGTCGGCGTCGGTGTCCATGTAGTCGGGCCGTGCGACCGTTTTCGATTCGTAGGTTTCGGGGTCGAGTACCTGCACCGCACGTTCGTCCTCGACGGCGACCAGCGTCGTCTGCTGGCCGTCCTCGCGCCAGCCCAGTCGTTCGGCGTCGGGTGCTTCGCCGTCCTCGAAGGGGGCTTCGTACTTCTCGCCTGTCGTCAGCCGCGTCCCTTTGAGGTTGCCCTGGACACTGCTGACGAGCACCGGGCCGTCGTCGTCATCGGCGGGGTCGATGACCTCCCCGGGACGGTACGCCGGCAGGCGGGCCGCGTAGGCCATCCGGTAGACGCGCTCGCCGTCTTCGTCTTCGGTGATGAGACGCCGGGCCTCGTCGACGGTGCCGCCGAGTTCGCGGACGATACGCTCGGCGATGGTTCGACCCAACTGGCTGGTCGAGACTTTGATGTTCTTGCCGTCGTTGGCGTCGCCGATTTCAGTGATGTAGGCGTTTCTGTCGCCTCTGTCTTCCCGGTCGTCGACGTAGGCTTCGGCGATTTCGACCCCGCGGTCGAGTTCCTCCTCGGTGGGTGAGCGCTCGCGGGCGCGAATCTGTACGGTCGCCGCGTAGGAGCCACCGGCAATCTGTCCACAGCGCGTGCAGGTCTCGCGGCTAATCTTGACGGGCACTGTCACCTCCTCGGCGACGGGCGTCCCGCGGAGCACGCCCGAAAACTGGCAGTGCATCCGGATGGTGTTCTTGTCGACCTGTTCGGGAGCGACCTGCCAGGAGATGCTCTCTGCGGCGACGTGTACCGACAGCGCCTCCGTCACCTCCTCGACGGCGATGTCGGTGTAATCGTCGGCACCGACGTCGACCCAGCGATTCCCGCGGTGGACGGCACCACAGCGACTGCAGACGCGCACCTGGACGCGTTCGGGCGCGTCCACGAGGTCGTACTCGTCGAGATAGCAGTCGTCACACAGTGCGGCGTCGGGGCCGTCGATATCGAGCGACGCCGCTCGCTCGATGGTCTCGCCACAGCGTGGACAGAACTCCCCTGACCGGCTCATTGCACTCCCGTAGACCGCTCTCGCGGTTAAGTCGCACGTTCGCCGGTCGCTTCCCGGTTCGCAACTCAACCGCCCGACTACGGTGCCGTTTAGTTTCTTGACCACCTACTCTCTCGTATGCAGTGGGACACAGACTGGGGACTCCGCGGACGAATGTTGCTGACACTTCTGCTCCTCGGGGGACTCTACGTCGTCTTCCTGGCCGTGCTCTGGACGGCCTTTCAGAGTCTGCTCGTCGTGGCTCTCCTGCTGGGGTCGTTCTCGCTCGGTCAGTTTCTCTTCAGCGACCGTCTCACGCTCTGGAGTATGGGCGCAAGCGAAGTCGACCCCTCCGAGTATCCCGACCTCCATCGCTCGGTCGACCGCCTCGCACAGCAGGCCGACCTGCCGAAACCGACCGTCGCCGTCGCCGAGACGAACGTGCCAAACGCCTTCGCTACTGGTCGCTCCCAGAGTGCTGCGACGGTCTGTGTCACGACCGGCCTCCTGCAGACACTCGACCGCGAGGAACTGGATGGGGTCATCGCTCACGAACTCGCCCACATCAAAAACCGTGACGTCGCCGTGATGACCATCGCCTCGTTCCTTTCGACGATTGCCTTCCTCATCGTCCGGTGGGGGTGGCTCTTCGGCGGCGGGCGCAACCGCCGGGGCGGCGGCTCTATCGTCGTCGCAATCGGCATCTCGCTGGTGGTCTGGGTCGTCTCATTCCTGCTCATACGGGCGCTGTCGCGGTACCGCGAGTACGCCGCCGACCGCGGTGGGGCACTCATCACGGGCAAACCCAGCGCACTCGCCTCGGCACTCGTGACTATCGACGGGCGCATGGACAAGGTTCCGAGCGAAGACCTCCGCGAACAGGCGGAGATGAACGCCTTCTTCGTCATTCCCATCGACAGTGGATTCATCGGACGCATTGCACGCACCCACCCGCCAACCGAAAAGCGCGTCGAGCGACTGCGCGACCTGGAACGCGAGATGGAGACGCGTTCTGCGACGCTGGCCTGAGACAGTCGGCAGTCACTCCCCGTCGCAGTTCTCTCTTGTTGTAGAACCGTTGGTATTTTATCCGACTTCAGTGAAAACAACTGTATGAGCTGGCACGCAGACCGGCACCTCCGCCGCCGCATGGTTCTCGCCCTCGCTCTCTCCGTGGTGGGGTATGCGGCACTGCTCGTGCCGATTCTGGTTTTCGCTCCGCAGACTGTCGAACTCGCACTCTGTGTCATCTTCCTCGTCGTCATCGCGGTACTCATCCGCGAGGCAGACCGGCTCACCTACATCCTGACGCAGGCTATCGCCATCTCCAGGGAGGACTATCCGGAACTGTACGACACCGTCAGTCGTCTCGCCCGGCAGGCGGACATGCCCACGCCGCCTGTTGCGGTCATCCCGACCGACGAACCCAACGCCCTCTCTGCCGGGACGGGTGACCGGACGGTCGTCTGCGTCACGCTGGGGTTGTTGAAGACACTCGACGACGACGAACTGGAGGCGGTGCTCGCCCACGAACTCGCACACTGCAAGAACGGCGACTCGTCGGTGCTCACCGTCGCGGGATTCCCGACGACGGTCGCGCTGGCGTTGCTCGCAACCGGTACCGAGAACCTCGACGCGAAAGCGTTCATCATCGGCTACATCGGGCTGGCACTCGCGCTTGTCGTCCTGTCGATACCACTGTTGCTCGTCAGTCTCCCGGGCACGCTCGTACTCGCACGGTACCGCGAGTACGCGGCCGACCGCGGCGCTGTGGCACTCACCGGTGACCCGGTGGCACTCGGCGAGGCGCTGGCGACGCTGCACAACACCGACACCACGCCACAGGCCGACCTCCGACAGGTCGGCGCGCTCAACGCTTTCTGTATCGTTCCAAGCGGCACCGGCCTCCTCTCGCTTCCCGGGACGCACCCACCCGTGGACAAGCGGATTCGCCAGCTCCGCGAGATGCAGGCGGAGATGGAGACCTGACGCGGGAGAGACCGGGACAGTGACATTCGTCCCGGCCGAACCATCACAGACATGGGGTTGCTGGATGGACTCAGGCAGTTACTCGGCGTGAAAGCGGCGGCCGACGCGACGCGGGAGGCCGACCCGGACGACCTCTTCGAGATGACCTCGGCGTACATCACGATGGAGGCGAATCTCGACTACGACCCACTGGGAGAGGCCGCGCTGTGTTTCGCAGACGTCGATAGCACCCGCTTCGCCGCGGCCGTCGACGAAGTCGAGGCCATCATGGAAGCGGGCGAGGAGGAAACCGGGACCATCGCCGAACTCCACGAGGACGACTACGGCTACCGCTGGATTGTCCTCACCGACGACAACTTCGACGACCTGGTGACGACGATTCACTTCGCCGTCCGAACGCTTGCCGACCACGGCTTCGGGTCGCGACTGCTCGCTGCCGTCTTCGCCTTCCAGCGACCCGACGAGTCCCGTCCTGTCTACTGGATTTACTCCTTCCGTCGTGGCTCGTACTACCCCTTCGTCCCCGAGTCGACACAGGAACGTGACGACAGAACCGAGTTCAAACTCCAGAGTGTCCTCGACGGCGAACTCACAGTCGAGGACGACAAGACCTACTGGTATCCTCTCTGGCCCGACGCCCCCGGCGCTCACCCCTGGGAATAGCTCACACAACCGCTCGCATCTGGTATCAACCTTTGCCGACTCTCAAAATTGTCCGACCGCTGTCCTGCTGTTTCACTTTCACTGCCCTGTTAACGGGGGTTTATGTACGAGGGGGAGCAACCGACGGGTATGTCCACAGGAGAAGACCTCGAAGAACTCCCCGGAGTCGGTCCGGCGACAGCAGAGAAACTCAAAGACAACGGCTTCGACAACTATCAGGGAATCGCCGTCGCCAGCCCCGGTGAACTCTCGAATACGGCAGACATCGGCGAGTCCAGCGCCGCCGACATCATCAACGCCGCCCGCGACGCCGCCGACATCGGTGGCTTCGAGT